>JBKPGU010000172.1:0-11000 GCA_046729535.1 Actinomycetota bacterium | reverse complement strand
GGATGAGACCGGCCTCGACCCGAACCACGTCGAGCGCCAGCATGCCGGCGGGACGGATGGCGTGGCCCTGGCCCGCTTCCAGCAGCGCGTCCCATATCGTGACGGCGTGCTCGTCCTCCACCCAGATCTCGTAACCGAGGTCACCCGTGTAGCCGGTACGGGTGACGTCCACTTCGACCCCCGCGATGCTAGACGGGCGGCGGCGGAAGTATCGAACGTCGTCGAACGGGTCTCCGGTGGCCGCCTGCAGCACCTGGCGCGAGCGAGGACCCTGCAGGGCCAGAGCGGCAAGCCGCTCGGTGATCTCTTCGACCTCCGCGTCGAGCCCGGTGGCGTTCATCCGGAACCACCGCAGCGAGGGGTCGGCGGCGGTCCATCGATAGGATGTCTCGTCCAGGCGGGTGATCGTGCCGTCGTCGATCACCTTGCCTTGCTCGTCCAGCCAGCACGTGTACCAGACCTGATTCACCTTGAGCTTTCGCGGATCGCGAACGGTCACCCGGTCGATCAGCCGCGACGCGTCGGGCCCGGCCACCCGGTACTTGAACAACGGCGAGACGTCGATGAGGGCGGCAGCCTCGCGGATGGCGTTGTACTCGATGTCGTGGTGGTCGGCGTACGCGCTCGCCGCGTAGTAGCCGGACCACTCCCGCCACTGCAGCTTCCGGTTGAGCTGCGCGGTTCGTGGGTGGAACGCAGTCCCGACGCTCATCCGATCACTCCTCTGCCCTTCACTCCGGGCCACAGCCTAGCCGGATCCTGCGAGTCTTCAGATCAAGCCCGGCAGGTACGATGTCGTGATCCGGATCGGAGGGGCCACGCCCTGCGCATCGACGCGGGATCGTGGGAGCTCAGCGGCGACGTGCGATATGACCTCCGCATGAGCTGACCCGCGCGCCGCCCGCCCGGTGAGGGAGGAGATGGCTCGTGGCGGAGCGGAACCGGTACGACGCGGTCGTGATCGGGGGCGGGCACAACGGCTTGACCGCGGCCGCTTACCTCGCCCGTGCCGGGCTGCGAACCCTGGTGGTGGAGCGCCGCCACGTGCTCGGTGGGGCGGCGGTCACCGAGGAGCTCTTTCCCGGCTTCCGGTTCAGCGTGGCCTCGTACGTGGTGAGCCTCCTTCGCCCCGAGATCATCCGGGAGCTCGACCTGCCCCGCCACGGCCTGGAGATCCTTCCGCTGGACGGCACGTTGACGCCCCTCGACGGCGACTACCTGTGGCGGGTGAACGACCACTGGGCGACGATGCGAGAGCTCCGCCGGTGGTCGAGAACCGACGCCGAGGCCTACGAGGATTACGGCCAACTGATGGTGGAAATGGCTCGGTTCATCAAGCCCATCCTCTCGATCGTTCCGCCGGACCCTGCTCGAGGCGACCCTCGGCAGTGGCTCCCCGTGGCTCGATTGGCCCGCCGGTTCACGAAGCTGCCCGAACGGCATCAAGCAACCTTCGTCCAACTGATGACCATGAGCGCGGTCGACTTCCTCGACCAGTGGTTCCAGACGGATCCGCTCAAGGCCACCATGGCCGCCTCCGGCATCATCGGAACGTTTCAGGGCGTCCGATCGCCGGGCACGGCGTACGTCCTGCTGCATCACTACATGGGCGAGATCGACGGCGCGTTCCGGGCGTGGGGGATCCCGCGGGGCGGGACCGGTGGCATCAGCGCGGCCATCGCGTCCGCGGCGATGGAGGCAGGAGCGGAGATCCGCACCGAGACGCCCGTCTCTGCCATCACCACCCAGGGTGACAGAGTGACAGGGGTTGTCACATCGTCAGGCGAGGAGATCGAAGCGAGGGCGGTCCTCTCCAGCGTCGACGCGAAGATGACGTTCCTCGGGCTGTTGCCCGAGGGAACGCTCGATCCGACCTTCGAGAACGAGGTTCGCCGGTACAAGTTCCGGGGGTCGTCGGGAAAGGTGAACCTCGCTCTCGACGGGCTGCCGAGCTTCACCTGCCTCCCGGGGGCGGGCGAGCATCTCCGGGGTGCGATCAGCTTCTCGCCGAGCATCGAGTACATGGAGCGGGCCTACGACGACGCCAAGTACGGAAGCTTCAGCCGCCGCCCCTATATCGACATGATCATCCCCACGTTGGTCGACCCGTCCATGGCACCTCCTGGCAAGCACGTGATGAGCTGTTTCGTGCAGTACGCGCCCTACGACCTGGCCGACGGGAACTGGGACGAGAAGCGAGAGGCCTTCGGAGATGCCGTCATCGACACCATCGCCGAGCGGGCACCGAACATCCGCAATCTCATCCTCCACCGCCAGGTGCTGACGCCGCTCGACCTGGAGCGCGACTTCGGGCTGTCCGAGGGCAACATCTTCCAGGGCGAGCTGTCGCTGGAGCAGCTGTTCTTCAATCGACCGGTGTCGGGCTGGGCCCGCTATCGGACGCCCGTCCGGGATCTCTGGATGTGCGGCTCCGCCACCCATCCGGGCGGCGGCATCATGGGTGCGCCAGGGAGGATCGCCGCCCGGGAGGTCATCAAGTACCGGAAGGGAAGAGCGGCGTGACGACGTCGTACGACGCCATCGTCGTCGGCGGGGGGCACAACGGGCTGGTAACGGCGGGTTACCTGGCCCGCGCCGGGCTCCGGACGCTGGTGCTCGAGCGGCGGGAGCGCGTCGGGGGAGCGGCCGCCACCGGCGAGCTCGAACCAGGCGTTCGCGTTCCGACCCTTGCCCACACCGTGGGGCGGCTTCGCGCAACGATCGTCCACGACCTTCGGCTCGGTGACCACGGCCTGGCGCTCATGCTGCCCCGGGCCCGGGTGTTCGCTCCCCAACTGGACGGCCCCGGGCTGACCCTGTGGAGCGACGTGGGCCGAACGGCGAAGGAGTTGCGGTCCGTCTCGCCGCACGACGCCGGGACCTATCCGGAGTTCGATCGGAAGGTTCGTTCGCTGGCCAGCTTCGTGGCGCATCTCCACGCCGCAACGCCCCCCGACCTCAAGACCCCCAGGCTCGCCGACGCGCTCGCTGGTGTGAAGCTGGTCCGGGCCTTCCGGGCCCTAGGCGAGCGCGGCGGACGCGAGGTCCTCCGCGTCATGCCCATGGCGGTGGCGGACTTCGTGGGTGAGTCCTTCGAGCTCGACGGACTCAGAGCGGCGATCGCATCCCGTGGGGTCCAGTACGCGGCGATGGGACCGTGGTCGGCGGGAACCACGGCCGTCCTGCTGTCGGATTCCGTGGGAGGAGACGCCGGAGCCGCGGGCCAGTCCATTCATGTCCGAGGGGGGCCCGGCGTCCTGGGCGAAGCACTGGGAGCCGCCGCGGGGGCGTTCGGAGCGGAGATCCGGACCGGGGCCGAGGTGATCCGAGTGACCCACGAGGGGCGGAGGGTCACCGGCGTCGCGCTGGCGGGCGGGGAGGAATTCGTCGCGCCGGTCGTCGTCTCCGGCCTGGACCCCAAGCGAACGCTGCTCGGGCTTCTCGATCCCGAGACCCTGGGTCCGACCCTGGTGTGGAGGACGAACAACCTCCGACTGCCGGGAGTCGTCGCCAAGGTGAACCTGGCGCTCTCCGGGACCCCGCGGTTCGCCGGCATGCCCGACCACGACCTCACCCGGCTCGAGGGTCGGATCGTCATGGCAGCGGGGATCGACGCCCTGGAGCAGGCGTTCGATGACTCGAAGTACGGCCGGATCTCCGACGCGCCGTACCTCGAGGCCACCATCCCCACGCTCCTGGATCCCACGCTGGCCCCCGAGGGAACGCAGGTGATGAGCGTCCTCGCGCAGTACACGCCCTACCACCTCCGGGATGGGTCGTGGGAGGCCGAGCGGGAGGGTCTCGGGGACCTGGTCCTGAAGATGCTCGAGGGGTACGCGCCGGGCATCAGCTCGCTGGTCACCACCCGCCAGGTGCTGACGCCGACCGACATGGAAGCCGGGTTCGGGCTGACCGAGGGCCACCCTCTCCACGGCGAGCCTGCCCTCGATCAGTTCTTCGCGTGGCGGCCCCTGCTGGGCCACGCCCGGTACCGGCTCCCCCTCGAGGGCCTCTACCTGTGCGGGTCGGGGGCGCATCCGGGAGGCGGGATCACCGGTGTCCCGGGGGCGAACGCGGCTCGCGAGATCCTGGCCGACCGGAAGCGCCGGAGCTAAGCGCTATCCGGCGGTTTCGAACGTCGGGTCCGGCCCCGGATCTCGACCGGCTCCGGCGATGGCCAGGCGGGACAGGAAATGCCGCCACCCTTGTTCGTGCTGGTCCCGGGCGGCCCTCTCCGTGAAGCCGGAATGGCGAAGCCGGACGATCGTTGCCTCGCCGTCCTCCATGAGGGTGACCTCGACCGTGGTGGTGCCGGGGGGCACCGCGGCCTGGTTCTCCCATCCCCACGTGAACACGATCCGATTGGGCGGGTCGACCTCGATGTACTCGCCCGACACCCACCCGTTGGTCCCCAACTCCACCCGATAGGCACCCCCGGGCCGGGGGTCGAGCTGGGCCGCCGTTCCCTTCCATCGCCGGTACCGCTCGGGATCGGTGAAGTAGGCGAACACGACGTCCCGCGGGGCATCGATCCGCGTCTCCACCTCGAGCGAGAGCTCCTCGGTCATGGCCGCCGCCTCCTGGTGCGGTGTTCGGCCTCGGCCAGGCGTCGCAGCCGGGCCAGGTCGTCCGACCACATCTGCCTGAGGACGCGTTCGAGGGGTCCCAGCGCGGCCCGGTCGGTGCGGTAGATGCGGCGGTTCCCTTCCCTGCGCTCGCGGACCAATCCCGCCTCTCTCAGGACCCGGAGGTTCTGCGAGACCGCCGCCCAGGTGACGTCGAACGTCGCGGCGATCTCACCCGCGGTCAACTCCCGGTCCCACACCAGCCGAAGGATCTCGCGCCGGCGAGGAGAAGAGATCGCGTCGAGGGCCTCCTGCACGAGCATCATTTAAGCACAATCTTAAACTCGATTTTGACAAAGTCGTTAAGCCATACCTTAAATAGCTCCGAAGAGGGCGGTGGGTGGGGCTCGGGGCCGGAGCGGCCGGCCCGGAGCGATCGATACCACCCCAGGTGAAAGGGGGATGCGGTGGCACGAGAGATCTTGCAAGCGGTCACGGTGGAGACCGATCCTGAAAAGGTCTCCGAAGCGGTCAGCACGAAGGAGGGTATGGCCGGCTTTTGGACCTCCAGGAACGACGCGCGACCCGAGGTCGGGTCGGAAGCGAGCTTCGGCTTTCCCACGGCTCCGGTCGACCTGAAGCTGCGGCTGGAGGTGCTCGAACCGGGGAAACGCGTGAGCTGGGAGTCCATCGGACCATGGCCCTACTGGGGAGGAACCTCGGTCGAGTGGGAGCTCCGGCCGGGCGAGGCCGGGGTACCAACGTCATGTTCCGGCACTCGGGCTGGGCCGACGACTACCCCGAGTGGGATTACGCGTCCGTCAGCTTCGTTTGGGGCCAGGTCCTCGCCCGGTTGAAGGGGTTCATGGAATCGGGGCAGGCCCAACCCTTCTTGGGCTGAACCAAGGCCGGAGCTTTTCGCCCAACAGCGAAGGTGTGTCCGCAGCCGCTGCGATAATCGCGGCGTGCGCGCGGCAGACATCCTCGGGGCCATCGGGAACACGCCCCTCGTGGGCATCCAGCGGCTCTCCCCGAAGCCGGAAGTTCGCCTGTGGGCGAAGCTCGAGGGCCAGAACCCGACCGGGTCGCTGAAGGACCGGATCGCGCTGGCCATGGTCCAGGAGGCCGAGCGTGAAGGAAAGCTCCGGCCGGGCACGGTGATCTTGGAGCCCACCTCGGGGAACACCGGGATCGCCCTTGCCATGGTGGCCTCGCGCAAGGGGTACGGCCTGACCGTGGTCATCCCCGACAACGCCGGCGAGGAGCGTGTCGGTCTCCTGGAGCTGTTCGGAGCGGAGATCGTGTTCACGCCCGCGGATCGTGGGACGAACGGTGCCATCGAGGTTGCCCAAGCGATGGCCCGGGACGACAAATACTTCATGCCCTACCAGTACGGGAACCCGGCCAACCCACGAGCCCACTACGACGGAACGGGAGCCGAGATCGTTCGGGACCTCCCGGAGGTGACGCACTTCGTGGCCGGGCTCGGGACCGGAGGCACGCTGACCGGCGCCGGGCGGCGGCTCAAGGAGCACAACCCCGAGGTGAAGGTCATCGCCGCCGAGCCCGAGCTTGGAGATCTGGTCTACGGGCTGCGTTCGCTGGACGCGGGGTTCGTCCCGCCCATCCTGGACGAGTCGCTGCTCGACCGGAAGTTCCTGGTTGCCTCCTCGGATGCGCTGGCGGCCACGCGCGACCTCACCAAGGCGGAAGGGATCTTCGCTGGGATCTCCTCCGGCGCGGTGATCCACGTTGCCCGGCGGATCGCCCAGGACCTCGAGAGCGGGGACGTGGTGTGTCTCCTGGCCGACGGCGGATGGAAGTACCTTTCCACCCACGCGTGGTCGCCCGACCTCGAGCTAGCCGAGAAGCGGGTGGAGGAGACCCTGTGGTGGTGAGATGACCGACGATCGGCCCATCGGCATCTTCGACTCGGGCGTCGGCGGCCTGACCGTCGTGCGGGCCATCACCGACGCGCTCCCCAACGAGTCGATCGTCTACTTCGGTGACACGGCTCGCTACCCGTACGGTCCCCGGCCGCTCGCCGAGGTCCGGGAGTTTGCCGTTGAGATCGCGCTCCACCTGATGGAACGCGACGTCAAGCTCATCGTCATCGCCTGCAACACCGCCACCGCAGCGGCCCTCGCCGAGGTGGCTGAGACCGTTCCGGTCCCGGTGATCGGTGTGATCGAACCGGCCGTCCGAACCGCCATCAAGACCACCCGTAATGGGAAGGTCGGGTTGATCGGAACAGAGGGGACCGTCCAAAGCGGTGCATACCAGCGGGCCATGGAAGGGCTCCGGGGGGACCGACCCGTCGAGATGATCTCGCAGGCCTGCCCCCGGTTCGTCGAGTTCGTGGAGCGAGGGGACACCACCAGTCCGCAGCTGCTTGCGGCGGCCGAAGGCTATCTGACGCTGCTTCGGGTGGCTTCCATCGACACACTCATCCTGGGATGCACCCACTACCCGCTCCTGCGGGCGGCGATCCGCCACGTCATGGGCGAGGACGTGGTGCTGGTGTCCTCCGCCGACGAGACGGCCACCGAGGTCTACGAGACGCTGACCCGCGGCGGGCTCCTCCGTGGGAGCGCGACGCGGGCCGAACGGGTCTTCGAATCGTCCGGCGACACGGCGCAGTTCGTCGCGCTGGTCACGCTGTTCATGACGCCGAGCTTCTTCGACCGCCAGGCGAAGGTCCCCCTGGCTTCGAAGGCCCCCTCAGCATGGAGCTGATCGTCCTCGGCAGCGGTGGGGGGTGGGCTCGTCCGGGCGGGGCGGCCTGCGGGTACCTGCTCCGCCACGGGGGCTTCAACCTGTGGGTCGACCTCGGGACCGGGACGATGGCGAACCTCCAGCGCCACATCGGCCTGGGCGACGTCCACGCGGTCGCCGTGTCGCACCGCCACTTCGACCACTTCCTGGACCTGTATCCCTTCTACCTTGCGGAATGGATGGGGTTCGACCGGGAACGGATCCCGCTGTACGCGCCGCCCGAGATGTTCGAGCACGCCTGCAAGCTCGAACCCGACCTGCCCAGGGGATTCGACCTGCAAGTGGTCACGCCGGGGGAACCGTTCCAAGCGGGACCCCTGGCCGTTCGGACCGCCCGGATGAACCACCCCGTGCCGACCCTCGGGATGCGGTTCGAGGCGGACGGGGGGGTCTTGGTGTACACGGCCGATACCGGGCCGAGCGAGGACCTGATCGATCTGGCCCGGGGGGCCCAGGTCCTGCTGTGCGAAGCGACGTGGATGGAGCGGCCGACGTGGGCGGACGAGATCCATCTGACCGCGCTTCAGGCCGGCGACCACGCCGCCCGGGCGGGGGTGGGGGAGCTGGTGCTCACCCACATCTGGCCCGCGTACGATGGGACGACTTCCGCCGGGCGGGCCCAGGAGTCGTTCGGGCACCCGGTTCGCGTTGCTCGCGAGCATATGCGGATCCTGCTCGACGGAGGGGACGTGCGGTTCGTGGAGGACTCTGGGTGAGCGAGTCATTGGTGAGGGTGGACGGACGGGCAACCGCCGACCTTCGCCAGTTGAAGGTGCAGATGGGGTACCTGGAATGGGCCGAGGGCTCGGCCCTCTTGGAGATGGGGAAGACCGTCGTGCTGGTGTCCGCTTCGTACGAACCGAAGGTCCCGAAGTTCCTCCACGGCACGGGCAGCGGCTGGGTCACCGCCGAGTACGCCATGCTGCCCCGAGCCACCGCCGTCCGGACGCCCCGGGAGGTCCAGCAGGGGAGGCCCTCGGGACGGACCCAGGAGATCCAGCGCCTGGTCGGTCGAAGCCTGCGCTCGGTGACCGCGCTCGAGCGGATGGGGGAGTGCACCATCTGGATCGACTGCGATGTGATTCAGGCGGACGGCGGGACCAGAACGGCCTCCATCACCGCCGGCTACCTGGCGCTCGCCCAGGCGTTGAAGCGGCTGGCCGAGCAGAAGAGCGTGAAGCCCGACGTCCTTCCCGATTCGGTGGCCGCCGTGAGCGCGGGGATCGTCGGCGACGAACTGCTCCTCGACCTGTGCTACGAGGAGGACGCCAAGGCCGAGGTCGACTTCAACGTCGTCATGACCGGGTCGGGCGACCTGGTCGAGGTTCAGGGCACGGCCGAGGGGAGATCGTTCTCCCGCGGACAGCTCGACGCGCTGATCGATCTCGCTGCCCACGGAATCCAGCAACTCACCGATTTCCAGCGCGAGGCGCTCTCGTCCTGAGGTGGGGTTTCCGCCGCAGCTGGTCCTCGCCACGAAGAACCGCGGCAAGATCCGAGAGATCCTCGCGATCTGCGACGACTGGCCGGTCGAGTGGATGCTCGGCCGCAGCCCGGACGGACCCGACCGCCTCGCACCCTGGTGGACCGACGTCGAGGAAACCGGGCAGACCTACCTCGAGAACGCCCGGTTGAAGGCGGGGGTCCTCGCGAAACGGGTGGGGGTGCCTTCGCTGGCAGATGACTCGGGCATCGAGGTCGACCCGCTCGGTGGCGGTCCTGGGGTGAGGTCGGCGCGGTTCGCCGGGGAGGATGCCACCGAGGAGGCGAACCTCTGGCTCCTGGTCGACCGCATCCGTGACGTGACCGAAGCCGAACGGACCGCGCGCTATCGCTGCGTCGCGGTGTGCGCCTGGCCCGACGGGCACGACGTGTGGGCCGAGGCGACGTGTGAGGGTCATCTGATCCTGGAGCCGCGCGGTACGCGTGGGTTCGGGTACGACCCCATCTTCGTCCCCGAGGGAGAGACCCGGACGATGGCCGAGCTCTCGGACGGGGAGAAGAATGCCATCAGCCACCGGGGCAAGGCGTTCCGGGCCTTGCGGGCGAAGCTCGCGGCTATGTGACGACGATCTCCCCGGTCGCCGTGGCCACCCCGACGGCGATGGGCCCAATGGTCCCCTGCACTCGGCGGATCGGCAATCCGGCTCCACCGAGCCATCCGTCCAGCCTGTCGTCTTCTCCGATCTCGATCCACGAGATCCCATGTGGTTCGACGCGGTGCTCCGCCGCGGTCGCTCCCGGATGCAGGTCCGGCGGAACCTCCCACGAGATGAAGAAGGGGAGCGACGGGTTCTCCAAGGCGAACAGGAACCCCGCCGAGCGCCACCGCAGCGTCGTCCCGTCGGGCCGGACTCGCGAGGCGGCGTCGATCGGGAGATCCAGGCGTTCGGCCACTCCGTCGAGTTCCTCCGTGGCGACGCACCAGCATTGCCATCGGTCGCCCTGGGCGACGGATGAGGCGACGGCGCGACCCACGGGGTTCGCGCTGGCCTCCTCGGCATCCACGATCCCGAGCAGCTCGATGTAGGTTCGGCCCAGGGGGACGATCCGGTTCCCGGTGCCCCAGCCTGGATGTCTCCCGCCGACGACGGAGGCCAAGCCGAAGTCCACCTTCACCCGCGCCGCCGCTGCCTCGAGTTCTCCCACTCCAAGCACCACGTGATCGATCCGCATCCCTGTCATCGCTTCCTCCGGCGGAAGGAACCCTATCCCTCCGTCCGATATGCTGGCCGGTCACTCTGCACGCGCGACAGGACGGGAGACACGGTGACCGACGACACGGAGACCAAAGCGAAGGATCTGGCCGAGCGGTTCTGGGAGCAACTCCTCGAGGTCGAACCTCTGCTGGCAACGCATATCGGGGACGAGCGGTTCGACGACCGACTACCCGACCCCGGCGAGGCCGGTCTGGCCCGGAGGGAAGAGATCCACCGGGCTGCGCTCGAGGAGGCGCGGTCGCTGGACCGGGCGCCGCTCGACGCCGAAACGAGGGGAACGCTCGACGTGCTGGAGGCTGTGGCCAACCGCGAGCTGGCGGCCATCGAGCATCGGATGGACCGATTCCAGGCTGTAACGCATTTCTGGGGGCCCGCCAACCTCCTGGCAGACCTCGGCTCGCTCCAGCGCGTCGACACCCCCGAGCGAGCGGAGAAGTACCTGTCCAGGCTTCGGGCGGTTCCGGCGTATCTGAACGGGGTAGGGGAGGTTGCTACGGAAGGGGCGAACGCAGGGCAGGTGTTCCCTCGGCTGGTGGTGGATCGAACCATCGGCACGATCGAGCGGCTGCTGGCGAGCGACCCGAAGGACTCGCCGGCCACCTCGAACGTCCCTGAGGACTCCACGGACCTCCAGGAACGCGTCGTGGGCGTCCTCACGGATGTCGTCTGGCCGGCCTATCAGGCGTATCTGGACGTCCTTCGATCGTATCGGGAGAAGGCTACCGAGACGATCGGTCTGTGCGACCTCCCGGGCGGGGAAGGGATGTACGCGTCACAGATCCTGGGCTGGACCACGCTCCCGCTGGACGCACAGGAGATCTATGCGATGGGCGTCGCGGACTTCCACAAGATCCAGGAGGAGCGACAGGAGATCGCCTCCCGGCTGGGATACCCGGATCCCCAGAAGGCCATCGCAGAGCACGACGCGAGCGGGCAGAAC
>JBKPGU010000171.1:0-4392 GCA_046729535.1 Actinomycetota bacterium | reverse complement strand
ACGGTAGGCCTCTCAGTACCTCTCGTTGCGGGACCTCCGCAAAGGAACACGATCAGCGGCAGATGAGTACGTTCTGATCGCCGGTGCTCGATGCCGGGGCATTCTCCTGCTCAGCGTGATTGCGCCGGGTGAAGGTACCTGACAGAGTCAACCGATGCTGAATCAGGTGGCCGACCGCGTCTGGGTCCGTCAAAGCGCGTGGGTCTGGAGCAATGCCATCGCGGTGCGCGGGGAGGGTGGGTTGATCCTGGTCGATCCCGGCATCGATGGTTCCGATCTGAACCAGCTCGCCGATGACCTGGACCGGCTCGGCCTTCCGGTGGTCGCCGGGTTTTCCACCCATCCCCACTGGGACCACCTGCTCTGGCATCCCCGGTTCGGCGACGCTCCGCGCTACGCCACCCCCGCCGGCGCCTACACTGCGATTGAAGCCCGAGAGCGAGCGCAGACGATGGCGGCGGAGAGCGCCTCGGGCGTCCCCCTCGAGCTGATCGGGCTGGTCACCCCGCTGCCCGCGGACGGCGGACCCGTGCCGGGCACGATCGTCGAGCATCAGGCGCACGCCATCGGCCACGCCGCGGTCCTCCTCGCGGACCGTGGCGTCCTGCTCGCCGGCGACATGCTCTCCGACGTCTTGATCCCGCTCCTCGACCCTCGCCGCCCCGATCAGGTGGGCGCCTACGAGACGGCACTCGACCGGCTGGGTGAGGCTGCCAGGCACGTCGATGTCGTCGTCCCCGGCCACGGCGCCGTTGCCGAGGGTCCCGTGGTGGCGGCCCCCCTGGCCCCCGCTCAATCCCACAACGACCCGCGGCGGCGATGAGAGGAACCCGGCGTCGCGCGTCTGAGTCAAGATTGGCTCTCCGGCCCTCACCAGTCGAACCGGGAGCAGGCCCGACACTCAACCGGATGAACTTTGGGTCGAGGAGTACACCGTCCACCCCAACGTGCTGAAGGACCTGCCCGTGGGTATGGCTGCCTAGGACCCGTCGAGCTCCTCGAGCAGCCCGATGATCGTGACCCGGAGCACGTCGTCCGACTCCATGTCCATGAGCACGTCGGCCAGGCTGCGCGTGTCGTCGCGCTCGTGGAACTGTCGGATCAGGTCGGCCCGAACGTCGGAGTGGGCGAGCAAGACTCGGAGCAGGTCACGGCGGGCGCCAGCAGGTAGCGCCACGAGCTTCTCGAGCAACGCCGTGGGTCCAACACTTGCCCGCGGTAGGCTCTCTCCGATGGCCCCCGTCTTCTTCGACCCGCACGTCTGCTCGCCGCCCCCAACCACCCCCCTGGTCGGGCGTGAGATGGACTTCGAGTGTCAGTGCGGGCGGCGCTGGCGGCTGGAGCACTGGTTCGGGAAGGACGGCTCGCTCCTGGGGCCGTCGTGGGTGCTGCTCTAAGTGCCGGGACAGGATCGCGTTCCGGGCGGGAACGGCATAAGACACCGCGCCGAGCGTCAACTTGGGGGCGGCTGCTCGCGCTGATCGCGTTGAGTTTCGCACGCCACTTCCTTCTCTACACCCGACAGAGCCGAGTGGCTCAGGGAGTAAGGGCGGGGCGCACCACCGGTCCGCCCTCGTCACGCCTGGCGCGGTAGCGGAGGTGGACGACGCCGTTGCCGAACCGGCGCTCGTCGACGAGACAGGCTCTCTTGGCCCTTGTCCCAGGACAGCCAGCAGGTCTCCGAGGTCGCTCCCCAGCGGCTCATTCAGCCGCCGCGCGGGGCTCAAGGACGACCACGGCCGTCTCTCGCGGGCGTCGCGCAGCGTAGCCGTCGAGGTTCTGGTCCAGTTCGCGCCAGCGCTGCCACAGCCGCTCACGATCCTCGCCCACCGCGGCCCTCCCGAGTACCTCGCGCCGGATCCCACCGGCCAGCTCGACCATCGCCTCAGGGTGGGCCTGCAGGTTCAGCCACCAGGCTGGCTCGGCCGCACCCCAGCCGTTCATGGCCATCGAGACCAGGTTGGGCCCATCCTCGTAGTAGCCGACGATCACGCTTCGCGGCTGGCCGCTGCGCCGACCGCGAGTGGTGAGCCGCAGGGCACCCCACTTACCGGGGCGCGGTGGCCACAGCCCCCTGCGCCGACCGCTCGCCCGGACGATCAAGCGGTGCACGTGCCAGGCGGTCACGACGAACCACCGCGGTGGTACACGCGCCTTGCCTCCGGCCATGCATGCTCCCTATCCCGATGACGACCTCACCATAGTTGGCACTCGTCAGCGGAGCACCCCGGGACCAAGGGGTCTTCGCACCGATTGGCGCGCCCCCCGCTTCGCGAATCGGGCGCGCGGGGCCCGTTGCTTCCGCCGCGCCTCTCGGCTTTGCGATTCCCGTCCTCAGGCCGCGGCCGCCCCGGCCTGATCGAGCCCCTTGTTGGTCGGGCCAGTGGCTCAGCGGGCGCGGAGCAGGTTGGAAATCAAAATGAGGTACTGGATGAGATGTCGAGGACCAAGATAGGCGTCTCGTACCCTCTCCCTCGCCTTCGCTCCCATCGCCTGAGCGCGGTCGAGATCGGATAACACCTCCACGAGGGCTGCCCCATAGCGCTCCAAGTTCCTCGGTTCGTCTAGCAAGATGCCCGTTTCCCCGTGGATGACCTGGTCCTGGATCCCTCCGATCCTGCTGGCCACCACGGGCCGAGCCTTCCACATGGCCTCGGCCACCGTGAGCCCGAACCCCTCCGCCAAGCTCTTCTGGACCACCACGTTGGCCCGACGTTGCAGAGCGTTCACGATGGCGGCGTTCTCCTCGCCATCTTCCATCGGAAGAGACGCGAGGTGAATCCGATCCTGCTGCTGACGGCGAAGTCCACCAACCAACCGTTCACATTCCCGGAGAACCTGCGCACCCTCCGGGTCGTCGGCCACCGCCTCGACCGAGGGTCCGGCCACTATGAGGTGCGCGTCGGATCGGCGAGCGACGTGCTCGGCGAACCCTCGCACTACACCGATCGGATCCTTCAGCCGGTCCCACCGCGAGACCTGTGCGACCAGCGGAGCATCGGAGGGGGGAAGGACTCCGCGGCCGTGCACCTTCGCCGTTCTGACCACCGTTCCGAGGCTTCCGTCCACGCGGGCGAACGTGGGGAGGCCGACGTTGGTCGAGTCGATCAGCCCGGCGGCGGCCAGGATGCCAGCGACCTGCGACGGTTCGAGTTCCTGATTCTTCGGCGAGAAGGCGTCGATGGAAGGCGGTATGACGTTGACCCTTTCCGGATCGAGATCATCCCAGGCGAAGCTCGGGCGGGAGAATATGTAGGCATCGGCGGAGAGAACCTCCTGTCGCAGGAACTCCCACGCGGTTCGAGCGAGGTGGTCCGGTCTATCGATCCCAACGTGGCAGCGCCAGATGACGGTGGCGCCAATCTCCTTTACCGATTCGCACATCCCGGCTGTCTGCGGATCATGGAGCAGCACGATGTCCGGCGGCTGGATCAGCCGAATCAGGTCCTCGGCGTTCCGTTGGCAGATGTTCCGATAGATCTCAAGCTCTGCAGCTCCCAGCGAGCCCCCATCCCCGGAGAAGCCGTG
The DNA here is from genome assembly GCA_046729535.1 of Actinomycetota bacterium. GTDB lineage: Bacteria > Actinomycetota > UBA4738 > UBA4738 > UBA4738 > JBKPGU01. The sequence goes on along the minus strand of JBKPGU010000171.1, from coordinate 864 downwards.
CAGTCGATTGTGCAGGCGCTTGGTGATCGCGAAGAACTCAGGCGTCCCCTCGATGACCATCCATCGCGTATCAACGCCGGCTCCGCGGGCATAGGCGAGCAACGACCGCAACATCTCGGCGACTCCGCCGCCGTGAGCGGTCGAGTTGACGTTCCAGACGATCCTTCCCGAGAAGACATCCTGGGCCTCTTCGATCGCACGGACGAACTGCGTGTACCGCTCCGCCGGCAGGACAGCCTGGAAGCGGTCGGGCGCGAGCGCAGCGATTTGGACCTCGGTCAGCTGCATCGCGCCGGGACTCTAACCCAGCTCCGCGGCGGGACAAAGCTGGGCGATCGAGTGGCGCTCCAAGATGCACGAGGTGGAGACCTTCGGCGGGATAGAACGGGCAGGGTTCACGGGTTGGAGGAGGTCCGCGGGGACCGCCATAGCCAGAGACGCCGGAACGAGGGTGGGGGCAGGCCAAAACGCAACCACGCATCTAAAGGCCGCTGGACGTTTGTCCTCCGACACGTGCAGCGGCAGGAGCTCGTCCGTATGTACGGATAAGTTCACGTGATGCCTGCTCGGTGGCCGGAAGGACCGTTCCACGCTAAGGCTGCCCTTGCCTGAAGCTGGCCCATGCGCTATTCGTCTGGAACACGGAGAAGATGACCACGGACGACGAGTGGATCGCGTTCGCTCGGTTCCTCCGCGCCATGGTTAGACGGAAGGGGCTTAGCGCATGAGGCGGGCCCGACCGGATCGGCCGAGAGATCGACGCGAGGCGACCGAGTTCTCCGCTGCCGTGGAGCTCGGGGACTAGGCTCCTGTGTTCTTCGACCCGCACGTTTGCTCCCCGCCCGCTACGGCAGACCTGATCGG
>JBKPGU010000170.1:0-3959 GCA_046729535.1 Actinomycetota bacterium | reverse complement strand
GTCCTGCATCATCCTGGCCAGATTCTGGAGGAACGATTTCTCGCGTGACAGGAACCCGGCCAGCGCCGCGCCCGTCACCGCCGGGACGACCGCCGGCCCCGAGGCCGATCCCGAAGCAGCGGCCGAGATCGTTCGTGCCCTCGACTCAGCCTCGGCGAGGATGCGTGCCGCCTCTTCCCTGGCCTCACGGAGCGCCGCTTCGGCCTCTCCGGTGCCGCTGCCGGTGGCGAACCGTCCCGGTACCTTCGACTCGAGTTCCTCACGCAGGCGCTTGTTCTCCGCGTGGAGCCGGGCGACCTCCTCGGTGACCTCGTCCAGGAACTCGTCGACGTCCCGCTCGTGGTATCCGCGCATCGCCAGCCGGAACTCCTTCTGCTGGATATCCACGGGGGTGATCCGGCGAGGCTCGGACTGGTCGTGCTTGTCGAACAATCCCTCTTCGTTCTGCTGTTGGAGCCTCTTCTTTTCCTTACGTTTTCCTGGCATCGGTCATGCTCCTGGGATCGCTAGCAGATGCTGAATTGGAGGACCTGGATGATTACGAACACGATTATCGGCGAAAGGTCAAATCCCATGGCTCCCATCCGAACCGGAGGCAGCAAGCCCCGGATGGGCCTCAGCACCGGCTCAGTGACCGCGTACACCAGGTCCATCACCGTCCGGATGGGCCCGGAGGGCGGGATGGGGAACCACGAGGAGAGGATGCGGATCAAGAGGATCACCCAGTACACGGTGAGCAGGATGCAAACGATGTCCATCCGGTCGACCCTTACCTCAACCGGCCCTTGCGGCCCCGGTCGGCGGGGAAGCCGGCCGGGCGTCCTCTAGAGCTGATTGAAGAAGCCTCCCTCGACGAGGCGCTCCCGCTCCTCAGCCGACACCTCCATGTTGGCCGGGGTCAACAGGTATACGCGGGACGCCACGATCTCGATGCTGCCCTCCAGGCCGAACACCAGGCCCGAAGCGAAATCCACCAGCCGGCGAGCGACCGCATCCTCTGCACGCTGGAGGCTCATGATCACGGGGATGCCTTGCTTGAACCGCTCCCCGATGTCCCTGACGTCGTCGAACCGCTTCGGTTCGGCGCGATGGATTGAGGCCATCGGCATGGGCCTAGCGGACGGCATGGTACGAACGATGGCCTCCGGGCGATCCGTGGAGCCCATCTCGGGCCGGTTCAACCGGCGAACGGGAGACTCGGCGCGGACCGGCGAATGCTCGGGCAAGGGGTCCTCCATCTCCTCGAGCTCGTCGTCCTCGACCAGGCCCAGATACTGGCCCACCTTCTTCCAGACCCCAGCCATCTCGTTCTCCCTTTGACCTGCCGACGCGCTCCGCCGAACGACGAGGCCGTTCACGGCGTTTCCCTCGCGGGGCGAGCCCCGAACAGGGCCGTGCCGATGCGCACCATCGTAGCGCCTTCCTCGACCGCAACCTCGTAATCACCGGACATTCCCATGGACAATTCGCGCACCCTCGGGTGGTCCCTCGCCAGCTCGTCGCGCAAGCCCCGCAGACGGGCGAAGAAAGGTCGGGAGGCCTCAGGATCCTCCGACCATGGCGGCAACGTCATGAGGCCCGTGACGGCGATCCCGTCCATCCCCGAGGCCTCCGTGACGAAGGCCGGGACGTCCTCCGGCCGCACTCCCTGCCTGGTCCCGGTGAAGTCCACCTGGACGAGACAATCGAGGCTGGCCCCACGCCGAGCCGCCCGTGCCGCGACGTGCTCCAGCGCCCGTCCCGGCTCGGCCGAGTGGATCACGTGGGCATGGTCGGCCACCCGAGATGCCGTCCCCCGCTGCAGCTTCCCGAGGAAGTGCCACGTCCCCGGCACGCGGGACGACCTGGCGGCCAGCTCGTTCGCGTAGTTCTCGCCGAAGTGCTCGATCCCGGCGTCTCGAGCCTGACGGACGAGATCGATCGCGACCGTCTTCGTCACGGCGATCAGCGTGACGTCCCCGACCGGCCGGGACGAACGGCCACACGCGGCCGCGATGCCGGCTCGGACGGCCGAGATCGATGCTCGAAGGGTGCCCTCCGTTGCCGCCGGACCGGGAGCGATCGACGGTTCGTCACCCACTCAGGCGACCCTTACCGCAAGGACGCCCTGTCGTCCGGTGGAACCATCGCGCCGGTAGGAGAAGAAGCGATCCTGCTCGCAGGCGGTGCACAGGTCGGTTCGGGAGATGCGGGCAACCCCTCCGTCGTGAAGGATCCCGGCGATGGAAGAGGGGAGGTCCAACAGGAGCCTATTGTCGTCGCTCCGGAGGACGGCTCCCGAGGGGCATGCCGCTCCCACGGCCCGTGCCACGTCCTCCCCCACCTCGTAGTGGTCCGGGCCGATGGCAGGACCGATGGCGGCCCTGACGTCCGACGACCGGTCGAAGGCGGCGAGGGCCTCGTCGACGATCCCTGCGGCGATCCCCCTCCATCCCGCGTGCACCACGGCGAGCCGGCCCACGGCGGGGTCCGCCATCACGACTGGCACGCAATCCGCCGTGAGGATGGCCAGGGCCACGTCCCGTTCGTCTGTGATCAGGCCATCGGTGCCCGCCATCGCGTCCGCGGGGTCGAGGTAGCCCGACCCCGAGCGGTCACGATCGATCCGCTCGATCCGCTTGCCGTGCACCTGTTTGGCGCAGGCGAACTCCGCCACGCCACCGGAGGCGCAGAGCCGCGCTCTGTTCTGCTTCACGAGCTCGGGGTCGTCCCCGCTCCGCAGGCCGAGGTTGAGACTCTCGAAGACCCCCCTGCTCGCCCCGCCGGAACGTTCGGTGAACAGCGCGACGAACCCCGCATCCTCCAGGTCGGTCGGAACGAGGACGGTCACCCCGCCCCCCAGCGTCCGTCGCTCCATCTCCAACACGCGCCATCTCAACCTGGAATGACCGTACAACGCGATCAGCCGGACGGACCGACCATCCGGCTGATCGTGAACCGGGGGGCGGGGTTGGCCTTCGAGGCGGGGGAAGGTCGCCTCGTCCTCTCCCCGCCCCCACGTCTGTATGGGGCGCGGACGGACCGCCGCGCCTAGCTCTTCAGGAAATCGGGGATGTCCAGGTCTTCCTCGGCATCGAACACCACTGTGGCCGGGGCCGGCTTGAACATCTCGTCCTCATCCTCCTCCTCGAGGATCGAGGGCACGGGCTCACGTTCGGTCTTCGACTCGATCACCCGGGCCAGCCGGCCGTTCCTGCCGTTGCCGCCCATCTTGTCGAACCCGGCGGCGATGACCGTCACGCGGACCTCGTCGCCGAGCGCGTCGTCGATCGTCGCTCCGAAGATGATGTTGGCGTCCGGGTGGGCGACCTTCGTGATCGTCTCGGCGGCCCGGTTCACCTCGTGCAGGGCCATGTCCGAGGGGCCGGCGATGGACAACAGCACGCCCTTCGCGCCGTCGATGGATGCCTCGAGGAGTGGCGAGGAGATGGCGGACCGGGCCGCCTCCTCCGACCGCCCTTCCCCGGACCCGTGGCCGATGCCCATCAGGGCCGAACCCGCTCCGGTCATCACGGCCTTCACGTCGGCGAAGTCCAGGTTGATGAGGCCCGGGGTCATGATCAAGGAGGTGATGCCGTCCACCCCTTGGTACAGAACCTGGTCGGCCATGCGGAAGGCGTCGAGGACGGGCGTGATCGGATCCGACACCTGCAGGAGCCGGTCGTTCGGCACGATGATCAGGGTGTCCACGGCCGCCTTCAGGTCGCTGATGCCCATGTCTGCCTGCGTGGCCCGCTTCCGGCCCTCGAACGAGAACGGGCGGGTGACCACTCCGATGGTCAGGGCCCCGGCCTGCTTGGCGATCTCGGCCACCACCGGAGCGCCACCGGTGCCCGTGCCACCACCCTCGCCGGCGGTGATGAACACCATGTCGGCGCCCTTGATGATCTCCTCGATCTCGTCGCGATGCTCGTCCGCGGCGCGCCGGCCAACTTCAGGGTTCGAGCCCGCCCCCAGGC
>JBKPGU010000169.1:0-17169 GCA_046729535.1 Actinomycetota bacterium | reverse complement strand
TGGACCATGCCGATCCCCAGGGTCATGGCCTCCCGGGGAGTCTTGATCGTGACGGGATCCCCGTCGAACGCGATCTGTCCCTCATCCGGCTGCAACAAACCGTAGAGGACGTTCACCAGAGTGGTCTTGCCGGCCCCGTTCTCGCCCAACAGGCCGTGGACCTCGCCCCGCCGGACGTCCAGGTGGATGTCGTGGTTGGCGACGACGCCGGGGAAGCGTTTCGTGATCCCCGTCATCTCGAGGAGCGGCGCCATCCACCCTCCGACCTGGGCCCGCGGAATGCTGGCGGTGCACGCTATGACGGCGACCTGAGATTCGTCAACGCCCCGTCTATATTGACAACTTGTTGAACCACCCTGGGGGAAGATCGTGGCCGAACGGGTGCTGATCCGTGGCGGGATCGTCCTGCCGCTCGAAGGGCGCAGGATCGCCCACGACCCCGGCTCGGTGCTCATGGATGGCGACCGGATCGTGGCCGTCGGTCCCGTCGAAGAGGTCGATCGGCAGGCAGAGAACGCCACCGTCGTCGACGCCGCGGAGCATGCCGTGCTCCCGGGGCTGCACAACACCCACCTGCACTCGGGGCTCCTCCGAGGGACGGCCGAGTCGATGTCGCTGTGGGACTGGTTGAAGACGTATGTCGATCCGGCGCACCGAGCGATGACACCCGAGATCGCCGAGGCCGCGTCCCTCCTGTGCTACACCGAGAGCCTCCGTTTCGGCACCACGTCGGTGATGGACATGTGGCGGTTCATGGAGGGTTCGGCCAGGGCCGCCGAAAGGGTCGGTATCCGGGCCACGCTGGTTCCCTACGTGGCCGACCTTGAGGGGTTCGATTACTTCGAAACCCTGGAGACGAACCGGCGGCTCCTGGAGACGGACCGGGAGGCGGCCGGAGGACGGGTTCGAACGTGGGTAGGCCTGGAGCACCTCTTCTACTGCAGCCCGCAGGCCTTCCGTTCGGCGATGGCTCTGGCTGAGGAATTCGATACCGGGCTGCACACCCACTCGTCCGAAACCACGTGGGAGGTGGAGGAGTCGATACAGCGATTCGGCCGCAGGCCGATCGAGGAATTCGCCGAGCGAGGGATCCTCTCCGACCGCACCGTTGTCGCGCACTGCGTGTGGCTGGACGACCACGAGATCGACTTGATGGCGGAGACCGGGACGGCCGTCGCCCACTGCCCGTGCTCGAACATGAAGCTGTCGTCCGGACCGGCACGGGTGGGCGACTTCCGGCGAGCGGGCATCGAGGTCGGACTGGGCAGCGACGGCGAGAAGGAGAACAACAACCTGGACATGTTCGAGGAGATGAAGTTCGCCTCCCTGCTCCAGAAGGTGTCCACGCTGGACCCCACCACGGGGGACCCGTGGGACGTGCTGGACATGGCCACGCTCAGCGGGGCCAGGGCCCTGGGCCTGGGTTCGATCACCGGGTCGCTGGAGCCCGGGAAACGGGCCGACGTGATCACCGTGGACCTCCGCCGTCTGCACACCACGCCGGTCCTGCACGGAGAGGATTTCAACGTCGCCGCGCACCTCGTGTTCTCATCGAGCGGGGCCGACGTCGACCACGTGTGGGTCGACGGACGACTGCTGGTCGAAGGCGGCAAGGTGGTTTCGGTCGACGTCGAGGAGGTTCGAAGGAGGGGGCAAGCCGCCGCCGAGGAGCTCTTCGAGCGCCGTGCCTCGCTGCAGGCGAAGCGAGCATGAGCCAGGACGGCAAGCTCTACATCGGAGGTGTCTGGGCGGAGGCCGACGCGACATTCCCGGTGAGGGATCCCGCCACCGGTGAGCAGGTGGGGGTGGCGGGCGATGCCGGCCCGGCCGATGCCCGTGCCGCGGTCGATTCGGCATCCAAGGCGTTCCCCGAGTGGTCGGCGGCCCCGCCTGCCGAACGGGGAGCCGCCATCCGTAGCATCTCCGCTGCCCTGCTCGAGGACGTGGACCGGATCGCCGAGATCATCGTGGCCGAGCAAGGGAAGCCTCGAGCTCAGGCCGCATGGGAGGTGCGGTACGCGACCGAATGGCTCGACTGGTTCGCCGAGGAAGGACGCCGAACGGCGGGCCGCGTGCTGCCCGCTCCGTTGCCTGCCAAGCGATTGCTGGTCCTTCGACAGCCGGTGGGTGTGGCGCTGGCCATCACGCCGTGGAACTTCCCGGTCGCCATGATCGCCCGCAAGCTGGCCCCGGCCCTGGCCGCGGGGTGCACCCTGATCGTGAAGCCGGCCGAACAGACCCCGCTCTCGGCGATGGCCTTCTTCGAGGCCATCGACCGCGCCGGGCTGCCCCCCGGTGTGGCGAACCTCGTCACGGCGAGCAACCCGGAGGCGATCGCTCCCGTCTTCCTGGAGGACGAGCGGGTCCGTAAGGTCACCTTCACGGGGTCGACCGAGGTCGGAAAGATCCTGATCCGGGCCTCGGCCCACCACCTTGCTCGGGTCTCGCTGGAGCTCGGTGGGCAGGCGCCCTTCATCGTCTTCGACGACGCCGACCTCCAGGCGGCCGTGGCCGGCGTACTTGCCTCCAAGTTCCAGGTCAGTGGGCAGTCCTGCCTGTGCGCCAACCGCATCTACGTCCAGTCGGCCGTCGCCGAGCCCTTCGGCCTGCTGCTCGCCGATGCCGTCCGCGGGTTGAAGGTGGGGCGCGGTTCCGAACGGGGGGTGGACGTAGGTCCGCTCATCGACGACCGCGCCTACGCGAAGGTGGCCCGCCACGTCGGCGACGCGGTCGAGCGAGGGGCCGCGGTTGAGGTTGGAGGGCAGCGCCTGCAAGGCGACGGGTTCGAGACCGGCTTCTTCTTCGAACCGACGCTCCTGACCGGATGTTCGGACGACATGCTGGTTGCCCGGGAGGAGACCTTCGGACCAGTGGCCCCGCTCTTCACCTTCGACACCGAGGCGGAGGTCCTCGAGCGAGCCAACGCCTCGCCGTACGGTCTCGCCGCGTATTTCTACACGAGGGATACGGCTCGAACGATCCGGGTGGCCGAGGCGCTCGAGTACGGGATCGTCGGCGTGAACGACCCCAGGCCGGCGTCCCCGACGGCCCCGTTCGGCGGGTTCAAGCAGTCGGGCCTGGGCCGCGAGGGCGGCCAGGAGGGCATCGACGCCTTCCTCGAGACCAAGCTGGTATCGGTCGCCATCGGATGACGGATCGGCCGCGGCTGGTGGTGGGCATCTCGGGGTCCAGCGGACCCCAGTATGGGGTGGCCCTTCTCCGAACCTTGCGGGAGCTCGGGACGGTGGAGACGCATCTCGTCGTGTCCGAAGGAGCGCGCTCGACCATCGCCGTGGAAACCGATCTGGCGGTGGAGCACGTGGAGGGTCTGGCCGACGCGGTCTACCGAGCGAACGACCTGGGGGCGGCCATCTCTTCGGGCTCGTTCCTGACGATCGGCATGGTGATCGTCCCGTGCTCGATGAAGACGCTCGCCGCCGTGGCCGGGGGCCACTCGAGCGATCTGGTTTCGAGGGCCGCGGACGTCACCTTGAAGGAACGCCGCCGGCTGGTCCTGGTCCCGCGGGAGACGCCCCTCAGCCTGGTTCATCTCCGCAACATGGTGTCGGTCACGGAGGCCGGAGGCGTGATCCTGCCTCCTCTCCCGGCCTTCTACCACCGCCCGGCCTCGATCGAGGATCTCCTCCAGCACACGGTGGGAAAGGTCCTTGACCAGTTCGGGATCGAACACCACGCCTTCAAGCGCTGGCAGGGGTGATCGGCTGGCTCCCTTCGAAGGCGAACACTGGGGTCTAGTCCGGTTCGTTCGGCTTCGCCATGAGCTGGCGATCCTGCTGGGCCAGGTGAAGGATCCTGATCCCTTCGGTCTTCTCCACGTAGCGGACGAACCGGTATTTGTCTTCGGAGCCATCGCTTTGCCTTGGAGGGACCCTCGCGTGGCCCTGTTCCGTTCGCACATTGACGAACCGGCAGCCGGATCCGCCGAAGGCCCCATCCAGCTCGCGCTCCAACTCGTCCATCGTGTCGACGGTGGCGGCGTGGGGCACCCCGGCCGCCCGGGCCAGACCTGCCAGGTCGGCGGTGCCCGCCGTCGCGGTCGGTCGGGGGCCCTTGGGTCCGGAACCGATCGACTCGTAGGACGCGTTGTCCACCACGAACACCACCAGGTTGTCCGGCGCTTCCTGGCCCATGACCACGAGCTGGCCGAGCTCCATCAGGACCGAGACGTCGCCATCCAGGCAGACCACCTTGCGGTGCGGCAGTGCCAAGGCCAGTCCGACCGCCAAGCCGATCACGTCGCCCATCTGCCCGAGCATCGCGCTGCGTGGGTGCTCGTTCGTGTGATGGGCCCATTCGAATCCCACCGCGCCGATGTACGTGGAGATGACCAGGGCGTCGTCCGGGATCCTGGCCGCCAGCTTCCCCAGCCACTCGTACCGTTCGAGGGCCATCAGTCCTCCCAGATGCAGCCGCCGGACACCAGGACGGCCGTCGGGTGCAGCTGCGCCTCCGACAGTCGGTGGGCCCGAACGATGGCCTGACGAAGGTCGGCAGGATCTCGAACGACCTGGTACTTGATCCGGAGGGCGTCCAGCAGGGGCTCGACCACGATCCCGTGGGGGATCCCCCAGTGCTCCGTCTCGCCGATATCCCCCCGGTAGGACAACATCAATGTCACCGGGACGCCCGTCCCCAGCGAGATCCGGGCGATGTATTCCGCCGCGACCCGAAGCCCCGAGTTCTCCATGATGAGCACCGGTTTCCTGCCGCCCAGCCAAGCCCCGGCGCATACCGAGAACCCGACTCCCTCGTTGCACACGGGGACGTAGCGGAAATCGGGATCTTCGGAGACGAGCTCGTGGAGGTTTCGCTGCCAACCGTCCGGTAGGCCGGAGACGAAGTCGATCCCGGCCCCCTTCAGGCCGGCGATCGCCTCGCGTGCGGCATGCTCGAGCACCCCGAGACCTCCCTGGACAAGCCCCCCGCCAGCAGCGAGGCCGCAGTATAGCCGAGTTGACGGTTTGTAGAAGCCGGGAGAGTCGTCGGGCTGCGCCGTAGCACCAAGGAAGCGGACCGAGCGGCGCGGAGGGCCTCGCGTTGACAATCTGTTTAGCCGATAGCAGACTTAGGCGCCGCCGGGGAAGGGGGAAAGGCCGCGCCTTGGACTCGTCCGTCAGCTCCTCGCCAGTGCTCGGTCGCGAGCTCCTCGGCAGCCGAAGCGGGACGGCGCTCGGAAACGGATGGGTCCGCTCCGCCTGCATCATCTGCCTGAACCGGTGCGGCATCCTGGCCCACGTCACCGAGGACGGCACGGTCGACAAGATCCTCGGGGACCCCGACAACCCCCACAACCACGGCAAGACCTGCGCCAAGGGCGACTCCGGCATGGAGGGCCTTCGAGACCCGTTCCGCATCACCACCCCGCTCCGAAGGACCAACCCCGAGAAGGGGATCGGCATCGATCCCGGGTGGACCCCCATCGGGTGGGACGAGGCGTTGGGCGAGATCGCGTCGCGGATGCGGGAGATCCGGGCCGACAATCCCCAGCGCCTGCTGTTCTCCACGTTCGACGCCTATCACCTGCGGGGGGCCCTGCTGGGTTCCTACATCAACGGGTTCGGGGCGCCCGGATACTCGACGTGGTCGGCCCAGATCTTCTGTGGCAACAACGTGCACGGCATCAGCTACATGAACCAGAACGGGTTCGAAGGCGTCCCCGACCCGGTCCACTCGAAGTACATCATGCTGTTCGGCTCCCAGTTCGGGTCGGTGGTGCACTACGACACGATGCACGCGGCCAGGGCCCTGGCCGGACGGAGGCCGCGCGATCTGCACGTCGTGTCCATCGACCCGGCGTGCGGCCCTGCGGCGTCGCGAGCGGAGGAGTGGGTGCCGATCAGGCCCGGGACCGACGCCGCCCTGATCCTCGGGATGGTCGACCAGCTCCTCAACGAGCTGGGCATCTTCGACGAGCACTTCGTCAAGCACTTCACGAACGGCCCGTACCTGGTCGGGGAGGACGGTCGGTACGTCCGCGATCCGGAGTCGAACAAGCCCTTGGTGTGGGACGCCGCGGACGGTTCGGCGAAGACCTTCGACGCGAACGTGGGCGACTTCGCCCTGACGGGCAGCTACCAGGTGAACGGCGCCCCGGCCAAGCCCGGCTTCCAACGGCTGAAGGACCACGTCAGGCGATACACCCCGGGATACGTGGAGGAGGTGACCACCATCCCCGCGGCGACCATGGTCCGCCTCGCCCGGGAGTTCGGCGAAGCCTCGCAGATCGGATCCACCATCGAGATCGACGGGGTCGAGCTCCCCTACCGGCCGGCCTCGGTGGTGTGGTACCGGGGGTTGTCCGCCCACAAGCACGCCATGCTGTCCGGCCTGGCCATCACCCTGCTGCCCACGTTGATGGGCGCGATGGACGTGCCGGGCGGGTTGCTGGCAGATCCCTATGGGCTGAAGGGCAAGACGCCGAGCCGCGAGTACCAGTGCGCGGAGAGCCCGGACGGCCTCATCGCCCAGGGGTTCATCGGCGGCGGGCGGGTCGGCGGGATGTATCCGCCTCGCAAGGTCCGGCCTCCGGAGACGCCGGAGATGTTCGAGCTCCTCCCCGTCGGACCGTACGGCGCGATTTTCTACCTCCTGGCGTCGGAGAAGGAGGAGGTCTACAAGCCGCCGCCGTTTCCCCAGATGCTGTTCCAGTACCACTCGAACCTGGTCAAGACCTCGGGACCGCCCGATGTCATGGAACGGTTCATGAAGCGGATCCCGTTCGTCGTCTCGGTCACCCGGCGGTTCGAGGAGACGACGGAGTTCGCCGACATCGTTCTGCCCGACCTCCACTACCTGGAGCGCCTCTCGCCGTTCGTCTACCAGCACTACGGGTCCGGTGAGGGCAAGCTGTCGTCGTACGGGGCCAAGCCGGTCGTCCCGGCGCCGTTCGAGGGGCCGGTGAAGGGCGAGCCCTACGTGGACATCATGCAGATCCTGTTGGAGCTGGCGAAGCGGGCCGGGTTCGCCGGCGACTTCTACGATGCCATCAATACCATCGCCCACCTGAAGCCCGAGAACCGGATGGACCCGGGCGGTGACTACTCGTACCTCGACATCTGCGATCGGCAACTCAGGAACGAGTACGGGCCGGACCGGGGGCTCGAGTGGCACCTGGCCGACGGCCTGTGGACCGACGAGAAGTCGGTCGTGGAGAAGTACCCCCGTCACTTCGTGAAACCGCGGGCCCAGATCTACTTCGAGTTCATGCCGCTGGCCGGCGAGGACCTCCGGAACGTGACCGAGGAGCTCGGCATCCCGTGGGACACCAGCGACTATCTCGCCCTTCCCGACTTCAAGCCGTGCCCGTCGTTCGAGCATCCGCCGCCCCACGACCTGTACCTGATGAACCTCAAGCTCCCGCAGCACGCGCTCTCGCATACCCATCGGAACCCGCTGCTGACGGCGCTCTCGGCCCGCCACGGCGACCTCAGCTCCGTGATGATCCACCCGCGGACGGCCCACGGGCTCGGGATCGCCGACGGCGATCGTGTGGTCGTCGAGACGTTCGAAGGGCGCTCCCATGGCGCGTGGGCCCGGGTGACGAACCTCGTCCATCCCCAGGTCCTGGCGACGCAGGGCTGCGGGGGCGGTTGGGCCAAGGGCTCGAACCGCGACGAGGTGAACTTCAACGCCCTGCTGAGCATCGACGAGGACCACATCGACTTCGTCTCGGGTGCCCTGGACTCGTGCATCTCGGCCCGGGTGTACCGGGAGGACGGGAACGGGTCGAGGAACGGGGATCGTCGATGACCCGGTGGGGGATGGTGATCGATACGGCGCGCTGCGTCGGCTGCGGCGCGTGCACCATCGCGTGCAAGACGGAGAACGCGACACCCGCCGATGCGTGGTACGCGCCGGTGATCGAGTACGAGGTCGGCGAGTACCCCGACGCCCGCATGGAGTTCCTACCGGTTCTCTGCAACCACTGCGAGGACGCGCCGTGCCTGGCGGCGTGCCCGACGGGGGCGTTGGAACGCCGCCCCGACGGCATCGTCAACTTCGAGGACGACGCGTGCATCGGGTCGAAGGCGTGCATGAACGCTTGTCCGTACGGAGCCCTCCACCTCTACGAAGGACAGAGGGGCGAGGCGCTGGCCCGGGGAGATCGAACCCAGGAGACGGTTCCCGATCGGGGCGCCGAGAGGCGGTATCAGAAGGGCACCATCCAGAAGTGCACGTTCTGCGTGCACCGGATCGACTACGGGATGGAACACGGGCTGATCCCCGGCCTGGACATCGAGGCCACTCCGGCCTGCGTGGTGACCTGCCCGGCGGAGTGCCGGATCTTCGGGGACATGGACGACCCTGAGAGCAACGTTCGCCGGTACCTCGACGATCGGGGCCCCGCCGAGGTTCTCCGCCCCGACGCCCAGACCGGGGCGCACGTCTTCTACGTGGGCTGAGGCGAGGCAGAGCATGCCGAAAGAGCTCGGGTCGCAGAACGTGTTCATGGACCGCTTCGTGCTGGAACCGAAGGTCCAGCGCGTGTGGGGCATCCCGCACGCGACGTGGTTCACGCTCATGGGGGTGGGTGGGGGCCTGTTCATCGTGAGCCGTGTCCTTGGCCTGGAGGGCAGGCTCGGGCTCTGGCTGGGGATGCCGGTGGCCGACCTGCTGAGCTTCCTGGCCATCGCTGTCGGCGGGCTGATCCTGATCGCCGACCTCGGCAAGCCGATGCGGTTCGTACGCGCGGTGATGAACCCACGGACCAGCTGGATCAGCCGTGGGGCCATCGCCGACTTCGAGTTCCTCATCGTGGGGGGATTGCTGGTGCTCCCGAACCTCACGCTGGGGAGCGCCCGTCCATTCTCGTGGCTCCCGTGGGACGCATCGGCCGGAAATGTGGCCGGAGCGACGCTGGAGATCGTGACCCTGGCCGCCGCGGTCGTGGTGATGTTCTACGCCGGCCAGGTCCTGGCGAATCCGCGAGCCATCCCCTACTGGAATTCGGCGGCGATCCCGCTGCAGTTCCTGCTGTCATCGCTGGCCCTGTCGATGGCGACCGTAATGGTGATGGAGGTGGTCAACGACCAGCCGGTGACGTCAGGCCAGCTCTGGGTGCTGGCCGCATTCCTTGGCGGCCTCGCCGCGGCGATCGTGGGACATCTGTCGACGAAGCGCGACCAACCGGGGAAGAGCCACAGCATCGAACGGCTGGTCTCGGGCCGCCACCGGCTCACGTTCCTGGGAGGGGTTCTGGGCGCGGGGACGCTGGCCCCCGCGGTCCTGGTCCTCGTTGCGATCCCGGCGGGGAGCGCCCGCGACGCGATGATCGTCGTGGCGTTCGCACTGCTCATCCCCGCTGGGTTCTTCCTGCGGTTGATCACCCTGCGGGTCGGCATCTTTCCACCGGTCAAGCAGATCCCTGCCAGGATTCCGGCATGAGCCAGGAGAGCCCCGTTCGAACCGTCGTTCGCCTCGCGTACATGGGAGGGCTGGCCCGGCGGATGGGGTCTCGGTCCGAAGAGCTCGCGCTGGATTCTCCGGTCACCGTTCGGACCGTCCTGGAGGAACTGATCGAGAGACACGGCGAGGGCGTCCGCGACCTGTTCTTCAACCAGTACGGGTGGTTGGATCCCCGGCTGTTCTTCCTGATCGATGGGGAGGGGGCCACCCTCAAGGGCGGGCTGGAGGCACCGCTCACCGGCACCGAGGAGATCACGCTGGTCATGGGCATCCCCATGTCGGGTGGCTAGCCAGGGCCCCGCGGGGCCCATGACCGCGGGGTCGGGGCCTTTCCGCCACCAGGATCTCCACCACTTCCTCCGCGAGTACGAAGAGCGACATCCCGACGACGTCCTCCGCGTGGACGAGCAGGTCCGGCCCGACCAGGACGTGACCGGGCTGGCAGTCGAGCTCTGGCAGCGAGATCGGTTCCCGCTGTTGGTCTTTTCCGACGTCGAGGGGTTCGACGGGATCCCGGTGGTGACGAACGTGTTCGCGTCCCGGGAACGGGTGGCGCGGATCATGGGCACCGACGTCGAGGGGATTCACGCCGCGTACCGGAAGGCGGTGGCCGACCGAGCCCCGCCCCGGGTGGTGGTCGACGGTCCGGTCCTGGCCGAGCGCCGGGACGACGATATCGAGGTCGGTTCGATCCCGATGCTCCGCCACTTCGACCAGGACCGGGCTCCATACCTGACCAGCGCCATCGTCCTGGCCCACGACGAGGACACCGGCGTCACGAACGCCAGCTACCACCGGTGCATGCGAGCCTCACCCGACACGCTCGCCACGTCGCTCCATTCCCGGGGACACCTGTGGGTGCAGCTCGAGAAGGCCCGGGACCGAAGGAGGTTGCTGAACGTGGCGGTAGTGATCGGGGGGCACCCGCTGTTCATGCTGGCGGCCTCGGCCCGGGTGGGCATCGACGTGGACGAGCGGGACATCGCCGGCGGGCTTTTCGAAGAGCCCCTCGAGGTCGTCGAGACGCCCCGGTACGGCATCGGGGTGCCGGCCTCGTCCGACATCGTCCTGGAGGGGACCATCGACCCGGAGAAGCATCTCGACGAGGGGCCGTTCGGCGAGTACTCCGGGTACGCGTCGGCCCGTTCGACCAACAACGCCATCCGAGTGGAGACGATCCTCCGCCGCCGCGATCCACTGTTCCTCGACATCGTGTCGGGCCACTCTCCCGACCACCTGAACCTCGGCCGCATCCCCCGAGAATCCGACATGGTGGCGAAGATCCGGGAGCGCTTCCCTGCCTTGCGGGTCCTCGAATACCCGTCGTCCGGGACCCACTTCCACTGCTATGCCAGCCTCGCCCCTGGGACACGGGGCCTGCCGCGGCAGGTAGCCCTGGCCCTGCTGGGCCTGGATCCCTACCTGAAGCTGGCGGTGGTCGTGGACGACGACATCGACGTGCGCGCCGAGCGGGAGGTGCTGTGGGCCATCGCCACCCGCTTCCAGGCCGACCGGGATCTGATCGTGATGGGCGGCCTCCCGGGCAGCCTCCTCGATCCCTCCTCAACCGAGGGTGTCACCGCGCGCATGGCCATCGACGCCACCCGGAAGCCGGGGTTCGACGCGGAGCGGGTGAGCGTATCCGAGGAGGCGCTGCGGCGCGCTCGGGAGATCCTGACGTCAGAGTGAACCGTCAAGCTCGGCCAGAAGATCTCGCTTGAGATCCTCGCCGGCGAAGCTGGCCTCGATCGAGGTTCGAGCCACGTCTCGAACGACGGCATCCGTCCAGTCGAAGGCCTTCGCCGTGGCGAGGTATTCAGAGGCCAGGTCCGTCTCCAAGGACGCTGGGTCGTCGGTGTTCACCGACACCGGGACGCCGGCCGCGCGCAGCGTCTCGATCGGATGGGAGCGCAGGTCCGGGTACAGGCCCAACGCGACGTTGGAGCCCGGACACACATCCAGCGGGAGGCCCGAATCGGCCAACCGTCGCACCAGCTCCGGATCCTCGACGGCCCGGATCCCATGGTCGATGCGCTCGGCTCCGAGGAGGTCGACGGCGTCCCACACTCCCTCTGGCCCGCTGGACTCCCCTGCGTGGACGGTCCGGCGCAGACCCCCCGCCGCGGCCCGTGCGAACGCGTCCGCGAACCGCGGCCCGGTCCGCCCGGCGGCCGCCTCGTTCCCGTCGATCGATAGGGCCACCACCCGCGGATGCTTCCGGTCGACCAGCCACTCGACCAGATCGGTCGCCTCGCCGGCGGATTGCTGGCGCAACAGGCTGACGCACAGACCGACCGGTGGGAGGCCGTCCTGCTCCGCCGCCGAGAATCCGGCGTTCAGCGCCTCGATGAACGGACCCAGCCGATCGCGCCACGGCCAATGCGTCGGGTTGAAGATCAGGTCGGCGTATCGCACGCCGGATCTCGCCTCCCGCTCCGCGAACCGGTACGCGGCCCGTTCGACCTGCTCATGGGTTCGAACCAGGCCGCACACCCAGTCCAGGAATTCCAGCAACGCGGGCAGGTCCGGGAGCTCGAACAGTCGGTCCCGCGGCCGGGGAAGCGCTTCGCCGGCGGCGCCCGCCAGCTCCAGGATGTGATCGGCGTCGAAGCAGCCCTCCAGGTGGACGTGGACCTCGGCCTTGGGGAGGCTCCGGATCCGATCGCGATCGAGGGGGGAGGTAGCGACGGGCTCGCTCGGATCGCGGTCGGACAGCGCGAACACCTCCTCGGAGCCGGAGTGTAGCCGCGCATACTGGGTCGCTTCGAAATAGGGCCTTCTGTCGACGCGGACTGGGTCGAACGGCCTCTCAGCCGGTCGATGCTTCCCTTGACACTTTGTAGAAGGGGTGGGATACATGGCGAGGTCGGGAGGCCGTCGACTCTGGACTAGCGTTTGCCTCCGGACCCCGCAGGTCACAGGGGGAAATCGCACGCCCGCCGGTCATTCGAGGTGAGCTGGATGAGACAGCTGGGCCTGGAGCGCGAGCTCGTCGACAGGGAGACGTACGACCGCACCGTGGAGCGGTTCCGAGAGGCGAAGATCGTCCTCCCGACGTTCTCGCAGCTCGCCGATCCTTCGAAGGTCCCGGACCAGATCGAAGCCGCACTGGCGTCCGTCCAACCCGACGAGCCTCATCCGCTGAACCTGTTCCGGGTCCACTGGTACAACGACCAGACGCGAACGGGACAGGTCGACACGCCGCAGCATGTGGTGTTGCCGCCGGAGCTGACGGGAGTCGAGGCGAAGATCGTCATCGCACTGGGCGACCGTTTCCCGATGATCCGGGCCCACAAGGTGCTGGCCGCGTACGGCTGCCTGGCCCCTCGGATCATCACGGGGCAGTTCGACCCGACGCGGCACCGGGCCATCTGGCCGTCGACCGGCAACTACTGCCGGGGCGGAGTGGCCATCTCCCGCATCATGCAGTGCCACGGCGTGGCCGTGCTGCCGGCCGGCATGAGCAAGGAGCGGTTCGACTGGCTGGAGGCATGGGTCATCGACCCGGAGGACATCATCCGCACCCCCGGGACGGAGTCGAACGTGAAGGAGATCTACGACAAGTGCGCCGAGCTGTCCCTGGATCCGGAGAACGTCATCTTCAACCAGTTCTCGGAGTTCGGGAACCATCTGGTCCATTACCTGGTGACCGGCAAGGCGTTGGACCGGATATTCGATTCCCTGCGCAACGCCGATCCGGACCTGCGCCTGCGCGGATTCACCTCCGCCAGCGGGTCGGCCGGAACGCTGGGGGCGGGCGATTACCTGAAAGAGCAGCACGGCGCGCTGGTCGTGGCGGTCGAGGCCCTCGAATGCCCGACGATGCTCTACAACGGGTTCGGTGAGCACAACATCCTGGGGATCGGCTACAAGCACATCCCGCTTATCCACAACGTGATGAACACCGACGTGGCCACGGCCGTGTCGGACGAGGCCACCGACCAGCTGGTCATCCTGTTCAACACCGATGCGGGTCGCGACTTCCTTCGGGACCGCCGGGGCGTTCCTGAGGAGACGATCGCCGCGCTCTCCTCGCTGGGGATCTCCAGCATCTGCAACGTCCTGGCCGCCATCAAGACGGCCAAGTACTACGGGTTTGGGCCGAAGGACGTGCTGGTGACCGTGGCCACCGACGGGGCCGGCATGTACACCTCGGAGGTCGAACGGCTGACGCCGAAGTACTTCCCCCGTGGATTCGACACCGCCATGGCGGCCCAGGCGTTCGGCCAGCACGTGCTGGGGCAGTCAACCGAGCACCTGCTTGAGCTGTCGCACCGGGACCGCGAACGCATCTTCAACCTGGGCTATTTCACCTGGGTCGAGCAGCAGGGGGTGTCCCTCGAGGACTTCAAGGCCCGGAAGGACCAGTCGTTCTGGCGGGGACTGCGCGAGCTGCTGCCCGTGTGGGACCAGCTGATCGAGGAGTTCAACGACCGAACGGGGGCGATCGAGGCTCTTTGAGCTCCCTCCCCAGCGCCATGATCTGTTCCGGCTGCGGCTGGACGGCCGCGGACGATGAGCCCTATCCGTTCCGGTGCACGAACGCCGATTCGGGCGACGACGTCGACCACGTGATGGTTCGCGTCCTCGACCGCTCACGGGTGGCATGGCCATCGAGCGAGGACGATCTCGACCCCTTCGTTCGGTATCGCATGCTCTTCCGCTCATACCACGTGGCCCGGGCTCACGGCGTGAGCGACGACGACTACCTCGACCTGGTCCGCCGGATCGACAAGGAGGTCGAGGCGGTGGACGGCCGCGGGTTCGTCGTGACGCCGTTCGGCCGCAGCGAGGGGCTGAGCGAGCGGTTCGGGTTGGGCCCCGCCGGTGGCGTGTGGGTGAAGGACGAGACCGGCAACGTCTCCGGCTCGCACAAGGCCCGGCACCTGATGGGGCTGCTGATCTACCTGGAGGTGGTCGAGCGTGTCGGGCTGGCCATGGCCGGCGAACCGGACCTGGCGATCGCCTCGTGCGGCAACGCAGCATTGGCAGCGGCCGTCGTGGCGAAGGCCGGCGATCGTTCGCTCCTGGTGTTCGTTCCGGCGTGGGGCGACCCGAAGGTCATCGCCAGGCTGAAGGAACTGGGCGCGAACGTGAACGTGGTTACCCGCCAGGAAGGCACGGCGGGAGATCCCACGTATCACGCGCTCAAGTTCGCGTGTCGTCCGCCCCCCCGTGACGTGGCCGCCTCAGGGACCCCAACCTCGGCACAATCGGCGGGCGGCCAGTCGGGCTTCCGGGGAGCGCTGCCCTTCACCTGCCAGGGCAACGAGAACGGCCTGGCCATCGAGGGCGGGATGACGCTCGGCTACGAGCTCGCCTCCCATCTGGCTAAGGAGGGCGCCACGCTGGACCGGCTGTTCGTGCAGGTCGGGGGGGGCGCGCTGGCCAGCGCGGTGATCCAGGGGTTGCGCGAAGCTCAGGAACTCGGCGCCCTGGACCGGATGCCCAGGATCCACACGGTCCAGACAGCGGGCGGCTACCCGCTTAAGCGGGCCTATGACCGGCTCGCCACGCGCATAGTCGAACGGCTGGGGTTGGCCGACGCCGACGAGGCCAGGCGGGCCGACCGCATCGCCGCACGATTCGGCTCGGACGCCGTCCAGCAGGAGCTGCGGTACGCGGCCACGCATCGGTCCGAGTTCATGTGGCCGTGGGAGGTGGAGCCGAAGAGCGTCGCTCACGGCATCCTGGACGACGAGACCTATGACTGGTTGGCGGTCGTTCGAGGTCTGCTCGAGACCGGAGGGTGGCCCATCACGGTGTCCGAGGAGACGCTGATCGAGGCGAACAGCCTGGCCCGGGCGGCCACGGGGATCGACGTCGACCACACCGGCTCCTCGGGCTTGGCCGGGTTGCTGCAGCTGAAGAGGGAGGGGGCGATCGGCTCCGGCGACAGGGCCGGGGTGCTGTTCACGGGAGTCAGAAGGTAGCGGACCGGGCCCGGGCAGACGCGAGCCCGATGAGTCGAGGGAGGGTGACGATGAGGAGCTTTGCCGGGCGAGACATCCTCTCGCTCAAGGAGTTCGAACGCGACGAGTACTTCTACCTGTTCGACGTGTGCGACCGACTGGTGCCGTACGCGCGAGACCGCCGCAACGGCGACATCCTCAAGGAAAAGACCCTGTGCACCGCCGTCTACCAGCCCTCGACCCGGACCAGACTGGCCACAGAGGCAGCCATGCATCGGCTGGGCGGGCACGTCCTGGGGTTCTCGGACGCCAAGATGACCAGGGCCGGCGACTTCTACCAGGAGTCGATCAAGGACACGGTCCACATGCTGGAGTACTACGGGGACGTGATCGCCATTCGCCACTTCCAGCAGGGCGCGCCGGCCGAGGCCGCCAAGTGGGCCAGCGTGCCCATCATCAACTGCGGTGACGGATGGGGCGAGCATCCCACCCAGGTGCTGACCGACCTGTACACGGTGTGGAAGGAACGGGGCACCTTGGACGGGTTGAAGTTCCTGTGCGTGGGCGACATGCGGATGCGGACCATGCACTCCATCCTGTACGCGGCATCCCAGTTCGACGTGGAGATGTTCGTCATCTCGCCCGAGGACATGTCGCTTCTGCCGGAGTTCAAGGAGGAGCTCGACCTAAAGTCCGTGAACTACCGCGAGGAGGAGAGCGTCGAGAAGGTCATCGCCGACGCCGACGTGATCTATATGGAGCCGGTCGTGCAGGCGGACTACACCAAGGGTCGCGACGAGCGCGCCGGCGAGCTGCCGACCACTCCCGCCGCCTACAAGGTGACCCGCGAGCTCCTTCGTGACCGGGGCAAGACGAACGCCATCGTCCTGCACTCGCTTCCACGGATGGACGAGCTGCCGACCGACGTGGACGAGACCAGGCATGCTCGCTACTGGTTCGAGGCCTTCAACGGCGTCGTGATGCGGATGGCATTGCTGGCCTCGGTCCTCGGCGCGGTTGATTGAAGGGCGGGCCGCAGATGCAGACGGACATCAGAGGCAAGGACGTCATCGACTTCCAGGAGTGGACGAAGGGTGAGCTGGACACGCTGCTCGAGGTGGCGTTCCAGCTGAAGCGGGAGCGAGCCCTGCGGATCCCCCACCCGCTCTTGCGCGACAAGGTGCTGGCCATGCTGTTCTTCTTCTCCTCGACCCGGACCCGAGCTTCGTTCGAGGCCGGCATGGCCCAGCTCGGCGGGCATGCCCAGTTCATCGAGAGCCGGACCACGCAGATCGCGCACGGCGACACGGCGAAGGAGATCGGCGAGATCCTCGGGCGCTACAACGACGGGATCGCCATCCGGCAGGTCGACTGGCAGAGCGGCAACACGTACATCCGGGAGGTGGCCGAGGCGTCGCGGGTTCCGGTGCTGAACATGCAGTGCGACATCTACCATCCGCATCAGGCCCTGGCCGACCTGATGACGATCATCGAGCGGTTCGGCGACCCACGAGGACGGGCCGTGAACGTCAGCTGGGCCTACGCTGCGTCCTACCAGAAGCCCATCAGCGTGCCCCAGTCGTTGATCCTGCTCCTGCCGCGGTTCGGCATGAACGTCCGGCTGACCCATCCACCCGAATTCGAACTCATGCCGGAGATCGTCGAACAGGCGAAGGAGAACGCCGCTCGGGCCAGAGCCTCCTTCGAGATCGTGAACGACTTCGACGAGGGAATGAAGGGTGCGGACGTCGTCTACGCCAAGTCCTGGGGAGCTCTGCTCACCACGACCGACGAGGCGGAGGGCGCCAGGATCATCGATGAGTACAAGGAC
>JBKPGU010000168.1:0-13463 GCA_046729535.1 Actinomycetota bacterium | reverse complement strand
CGCTGGATGTCCCGAGCGCTCCAGTCGTTCATCACGCAGAATCCGGCGATGTGGGCCTCGGCCTCATCGGGTTCGAGGTCCGCGCCCTCCAGGCCGACCACGGCCGCCACCTCGAGTTCGAAATCGAGCTGGTCGGTGCCGGGCGGGATCGGGACCTCGTCGAATGGCCCCGCAATGGCGGCCGGGTTGCTGAAATAGAAGATCGGCAGCTCGTACCAGTCGGGGTCCATCTCCAGGCCCCGTCGCTGGCGGGCTGTCCTGACGTGCTGTTCGAACGCGTAGAAGTCCCGAACCGACGGGGGCAGGGGGATGGGCGCGAGAACCCGCACCTCATCCACAGCGAACTCCTCCGTAGGGTCGGCCTCGGCTCGATGCGCCGCTCCCTCCAGGAGGCTGCCATCGCTGCCCAGGAGGTCCAGCAGGCGAATGCCCGGCAAGAGCGCCCGGATCCTCCCGTCCGAAACGACGCCGACACGTTCCTTCCCTTCCCCGTCCAGGAACGTGGCCCATCGCATGGCACGGACGCTATCACCGCGCTCCGATCGAACGGGAATGGCGACACCGACGGGACGGGTTGTTGCTTCGCGGGCGCTGGGCCAGACTGAGGGCCCCCCCGGAAGCGGCGGGCATAGCGCCCGCGGCACCACGAGCGGAAAGGATCAGTGTGGTCGTCCTACGAGTGATCGCTTTCGTGGCCGGCGCGGCGATCGTCGTGGCGACCATCGGCTCCGCCGTTCGGACCGTCATCCTCCCCCGAGGGGTCTCGGCGAAGCTGGGTCGGTTCGTGTTCATCACTCTCCGGGCTTTTTTCAACCTGCGGGCCCGCCCTTCGGTTCCGTACGAACGGCGCGACCGGATCATGGCGCTCTACGCCCCTGTCGGTCTGCTGATGCTGCTACTGACATGGATCACCGTCGTCCTGATCGGCTACGCGGCCATGTTCTGGGGCATTTCCGACCGGACGATCTGGGCGGCAATCGAGCTCAGCGGATCGTCCATCCTGACACTCGGGTTCGAACACCCTGCCGACATCGCATCGACCATCCTGGTGTTCACCGAGGCCGCGCTTGGCCTGATCCTCCTGGCCCTGCTGATCACGTACCTCCCGAGCATCTATTCCTCGTTCTCCAGGCGCGAGGCCGCCGTCACGGCCCTCGAGGTCAGAGCCGGCTCGCCCCCCTCCGGGGCGGAGATGATCTGGCGCTACCACGCGCTCGATCGGTCGGATCGCCTCATCGAGGTGTGGAGGACGTGGGAGACGTGGTTCGTCGAGCTCGAGGAGAGCCACACGTCGATCCCCTCCCTGGTCTTCTTCCGCTCGCCGCAACCCGACCACTCGTGGGTGACCTCGTCGGGGGCCGTGCTCGATGGGGCCGCGCTCGTCCTCTCGTCCGTCGACGTCCCCCGAGAGGTCCAGGCGGAGTTCTGCATCCGGGCCGGCTACCTGGCCCTCCGGCGGATCGCCGACTTCTTCGGCATCCCATATGACCCGGCACCGAAGCCGGACGATCCGATCGCCATCACCCGTCACGAGTACGACAAGGCCTACGACTGGCTGGCTCGGGAGGGCGTGCCGATGAAGCCGGATCGAGATCAGGGATGGCAAGACTTCGCGGGGTGGCGCGTGAACTACGACACCGTCCTGATCGCCCTGGCGGGATTGACCATGGCACCCTATGCGCCCTGGTCCTCGGACCGGTCGCTTCGAACCTGGCGGCCTCCCCTGCTGCCCGGCCGGGCCCGGCGCCGGTCTCCGGGCCCCGGCGTCCTGTATGCAGCCGGCATGACCGAGCCCGGGGACCAGGAAGACTGAGACGAACGAGCGGGGCCGGATCTCTCCGGCCCCGCTCCGCTTTCGCTGTTCAGTTTTCCCCGCAAGCACTTCGGCGCTCTGCAAGCCGTCCGGTCGACCAGCCCGGAGCCCGCGAGGTGCAGTGAACTGGTTGGATTCTGCCGGGTCCTTCGTCCCGGCGACGGGCGGGGCGGTCAGCCCCGGCCCGCGAGGGACGGCTCAGCAGCCAGTCACCTCGAGGGTCGCGTGCTGTTTATGCAAGCTGGACCACCTCCTTTCTCCCGTGCCGCCCATACTGCGACGGACTGGCCCGTCTGGCAACCACCACCCGGAACATCGAGCGACGAAATCCGAACGGCCAGAGGGACCGCCGCTCGTCGTCCAGGTCGTGCGCGCTGGGTCGAGTTCAGGCGCCGCGGCCTTCGGGCGCCGCGTGGTCCGGCTTCGGTGCCAGCCACCACCGCGAGGTGATGACCTTGTGCCGGGTGTAGAAGCGGATTCCGTCCGTCCCGGTCGCGTGCAGGTCGCCGAAGAACGAGTTCTTCCACCCGGTGAACGGGAAGAAGGCCATGGGGGCGGCCACCCCGATGTTCACCCCGATCATGCCGGCCTCGGCCCGACGCTTGAACTCCCGGGCGTTCGCGCCCGAGGTGGTGAAGATCGAAGCCGCGTTCCCATACCGGCTGGCGTTCATCACGTTGATGGCCTCGTCGATGTCGGACGCCCGCACCACCGAGAGGATCGGGCCGAACATCTCGTCACTCCACAGCTGCATATCGGGAGTGACCCGGTCGAAGATCGTGGGCCCCAGGAAGAAACCATCGGACGGACCCACGCCACGACCGTCGGCGACCAGGGAGGCGCCGACCTCCTCGCCCTGCTCGATGTAGCCGATCAGCTCCTTCCGTCGTTCCTCGCGGATGACCGGACCCATGTCCGTGTCCTCGCGTTCGCCGGGGCCGAGGCGGAGACGGCCCGCCTGGCTGGCCAGTTCCTGGACCAGGGCGTCGCCCACCGACCCCACGCCAACCGCGATGCTCCCGGCCAGGCACCGTTGCCCCGCGTTGCCGAACGCCGAGGAGAGGAGGGCGGAGACCGACTTCTCGAGGTCGGCATCGTCCATCACCAGCAGATGGTTCTTCGCGCCGCCGAGGGCCTGGACCCGCTTTCCGTTCGAGGCGCCGGTGGCGTAGATGTGCTGCGCCACGGTGGCCGAGCCCACGAACGACACGGCATCGACGGCGGGGTGGGTCAGCAGGGTGTCCACGGCGTCCTTGGCTCCGTGGACCACGTTCAGGACCCCAGGAGGGAGACCCGATTCGGAGAGGAGCTCCGCCAGACGCATCGTGGACATCGGCGTGCGCTGGGAGGGCTTGAGGACGAAGGTGTTTCCACACACCAGCGCCAGCGGCATCATCCACAGCGGGACCATGTTGGGGAAGTTGAACGGCGTGATCCCCGCCACCACCCCGACGGGGAACCGCACCAGCTCCTCGTCGATCCCGTCTGCGACCTGGTCGAGGTTCGTCCCCATCATGAGCGTCGGGGCCCCGCACGCGAAATCCACGACCTCGATGGCTCGGCGCACCTCGCCTCGCGCCTCCGGCAGTGTCTTGCCGTTCTCCGTCACCACGAGCAGGGCCAGCTCCTCGAAGTGCTCCTCGAGCTTCGCTTTGAACGCGAACATCACCTGGGCGCGGTCCGGGACCGGCGTCTTCGCCCACTCGGGGAAAGCGCTCTCGGCCGAGCGGATGGCCTCGTCGACGTCCTCCGCGGTCGAGTAGGGCAGCAGGGCGATGGTCTGGCCGGTGGCCGGGTTCGGGATCGGTTCCACATGAACGTCGGCGTTCCGAGGCTCTCGGAACACACCGCCAACGAGGGTCCTCACCTGTGTTGCGCCCATCGGTCCCTCTCTCCCGCGTGGCTCGCTGCCGACGCGCGCGGTCGTCGAGCGGTCACGGCTCCTGGAACCGGCTCCGAGGCAGGAACTGCCCCCGGCCCTCGCGCCCGTGCCATTCACCGTTCTCGACCAGCACGTCACCCCGCTGCATGACGGTCTCGGGTAGGCCGTGGACCTTCAGGCCCTCGTAACAGGAGTAGTCCACGTTCATGTGGTGCGTGTCCGCCGAGATCGTCCGTTCGTGGTTCGCATCGAACACCACGATGTCGGCATCCGATCCGGGCGCGATGGTCCCCTTCCGGGGGGCCAGCCCCATCATCCGCGCGGGCGCCGTGGCCACCAGGTCCACGAACCGGTTGAGGTCGAGCTTCCCCTCCCGGACACCCTGGAACAGCAACGTGAACCGGTCCTCAACCGAAGGCAGTCCGTTCGGGATCTTGGCGAAGTTGCCGACGCCCAGGTCCTTCTGGCCCTTGTAGTTGAAGGGAGCGTGGTCGGTAGAAACGGCCTGCAGCGCCCCCGTGGTCAGCCCCTTCCAAAGGTCGGCCTGGTGATCGGCCGGACGGAGGGGCGGCGAGCAGACGAACTTCGCTCCCTCGAACCCGGGCCGGGCCATGTCGTCGGCGGACAGGTAGAGGTACTGGGGACAGGTCTCCGCGTAGGCCGCCACTCCACGGTCGCGGGCTTCCTCCACGGCGTTCAGCGCGTCGCGGGAGCTGAGATGCACGATGTAGGCCCGCGCTCCGGCCAGCTCTGCCAGCTTGAACGTCCGGTGTACCGCCTCCCCCTCCATCGAGGCCGGCCGCGACATGCCGTGGTACTTCGGGTCGGTCTTGCCCTCACCCACGAACTGCTGCACCAAGACGTCGATGGGACCGCCGTTCTCGGCGTGCATCAGGATCAGTGCACCGCTGTCCGCCGCCCGCTGCATCGCCTTGAAGATTGACGCGTCGTCGTTCATGAAGATGCCCGGGTAGGCCATAAAGAGCTTGAAGGAGGTGATGCCCTCCTCCACGAGCTTGCCCATCTCGCTGAGGGTCTGCTCGTTCACCTCGCGGACGATCATGTGCAGGCCGTAGTCCGTCTGGGCCTTCTCGCCCTTCTCGAACCACCGATCGAGTCCGGGCCGCAACGGCTCGCCGTGGTCCTGGATGGCGAAGTCCACGCAGGTCGTGGTTCCACCGAAAGCGGCCGCCCTGGTCCCAGTGGCGAAGTCGTCCGAACAGGAGCCACCCATGACCGGAAGATCGAAGTGCGTGTGGACGTCGACCCCGCCCGGCATCACGTACCGATCTGTGGCATCGATGACCTTGTCGGCGGTCGCATCCAGCTCGACGCCAAGGAGTGCCACCCTCTCGTCCTCCACCAGCACGTCGGCTTTCTGCGTTTCGCTGGCCGTGACCACCGTCCCGTTCTTGATCAATGTCCTCATGCCCACCCCACCAAGGCGAACCCACGTCGTACGACAGAAGCCCTCGTCGAAGAAGGATGCTACCCCTCAGGGAACCAGCAGGGTCGTGGCGTCCACCTCGGCCGGCTGCGTCGCCGACAAGGGCTCGCGGATCGCGTTGCCTGCGGCTTCGAGGCGGCCGGTACGGAGGGGGGCAACGCGATCACCACACCCACCATGGCGATGCCGCCCCCGGCCACGTAGATGCCACGCGCCCCGAGCCAGGCCACCGCCGGTCCCGCCACGACGTAGGACAGGGCCATGCCGACGTGAACCACGGAGTCGAACGCGCCCCGAGACGCGGCTGCGAACCGCGTCCGGCGTTCGGCGCTGCATGATGTTCTGTTGCGCCAAAACGACGTGCCCGTCGCCCATCCCTGACGGCGGTCTTCGGTGGGGTGACCATGGAATGCTTCCTCTCTACGGCGAAGGGTCGGTGAACGGAGAGCTAGGGAAGCGTTCTCATGGCGGCGCCGAGTCTATGAGCGCCGCTACGCACGCTGGACTTCACCGAAGGCGAGCTCCAAAGTCTCGACCGCCCTGGCGGCATCCTCTTCGGTGATGATCAGAGGCGGCGAGAGGCGAAGCACGTTACCGTAGAGCCCGCCTTTGCCGATCAGCAGGCCATGCTCCTTGGCCACCTCCATGACCCGGCCCGCGCCCTCGGGGTTCGGTGCCTTGGACTCCTTGTCCTTCACCAGCTCGACCCCGATCATCAACCCCTTCCCGCGGACCTCGCCCACCACGTCGTAGCGGTCCTCGAGGTCCTTCAGATCGCGGAACAGCGAGTTCCCGATCTTGTACGCGCGTTCCTGGAGACGCTGCTCCTCGATGTTGTCCAGGTTCGCCAGGGCATACGTCGACGCCATCGGGTTGCCGCCGAACGTGGAGATGGAGTTCGCCCTGAGCGACTCCATCATGTCGGCCCGGCTGACCACGGCGCCGATGGCCATGCCGTTGCCCAACCCCTTGGCGCACACGATGGCGTCGGGGTGCACGCCGTAGGATTCGATCCCCCAGAAGGCCTCACCGGTCCTGCCGAATCCGGTCTGAACCTCGTCGGCGATGAACGGGATGCCGAACTCATCGAGGATCGATTTCACGATGCCGAAGTACTCGGGCGGCGGGGTGACGAACCCGCCAACACCCTGGATGGGCTCGGCGATCATCGCGGCCGGCTCGCCGGTGGTGGTGGTCTCGATGACGCTCCGCAGATCCTCGGCGCAGGCCACGCCGCAATCCGGATACGACAGCCCCAACGGACAGCGGTAGCAGTACGGCGACAGCGCGTACGACACGTTCAGCGGGCTGAAGGACGAGGCGGACCACCCCTTGTTCCCGGTGATGCCGATCGCGCCGAACGACCGCCCGTGGTACGAGTGCCGCAGAGCGATGATCTCGTTCGACCGGCGCCAGGTTGTCGCGAACAGCAAGGCCGCCTCGATGGCCTCCGTTCCCGATCCAACGAAGAAGGCTTTCACCGGCGGAGGCTCGACCGGCGACAGCTTCGTCAGGCGTTCGGCCAGCTGCACCATGGGCCGGATCAGGTACACGGTGGAGGTGTGGGCGATCTTGTTCGCCTGCTCGGTCAGCGCCTCGACCAGCTTCGGGACCTAGTGCCCCGAGATGGTGGTGACGATCCCGCCGAAGAAGTCCAGGTACTCCTTCCCCGCGCCGTCCCACACCCGGGCGCCCTCGCCCCGAACCAGCTCGATCGGTTCCTTGTAGTAGAGGGCGAGCCAGTTCGGGAGGACCTCTCGGTGCCTCCGGAGGAGCTTCTCGGCCCCGCCCTCGGCGCCGTCGCCGCCCTTCGGACCGGACGTCACGGCAGGAGCTCCGTGAGCTCGTGGTAGGTCCGGTACTTCTCGAGCAGCGTCCCATCCGCCTCGATGACTGCGGCCGAGTTGTAGTGCACCCCGACCTGCGCCTCCTCGTACCAAGGAACGATCAGGACCACGTTGTGCTCGCGGGCCACTTCACGCAGACACCGAAGCTCAGCATCCGTGCTCCTCCGCTGTGTACCGGGGAACCCTCGCGAGCCCCGTTCCCGGAACGTTAGCCGATACGGGAACCCGTCGTGGCGGCATCGCGGCCCGGATGGGGAGATTTGGGTATTGCTCTGCTTCGCATCCACGTGCGAAGATTTCGCCGCCCCATGAAGACTCGGCGTTCGCTCCTCGCCCTCCAATCCCCGGAGCGGTCGATGCACCCCAGAGTGGCCGTATCCGTTGCTGTCGCGCTGATCCTCGTGGTCCTCGTCGCCCTGATGCCGTCAGGTGCGCAGGCAGCTCCAGCCGGCAATCGATCGCCGCGGGCCGTGTTGGCCGACCTGAACGGCAACCGGCTGTCGGACGACTTCGAGTCGGAATTGGCGAAAGCCTCTCCGAATGCCCGCTTCCAGGTGATCGTTCGGTTCACCGATGCGGGCAGCGAGACCGCCGCCAGGCAGGCCGTCGGCGCCTTCGCCGTCAGCCGGCGTTTCGCCCTGATCAAAGGGATCGCGGCCACCATGACGGCGGCACAGATCCGAGCGCTCTCGAGAAACACGGGAACTTTCAGGATCGAGAAGGACTTCGTGGTCAAGGTCAACATGGACGCGGCGAGGCGTGATTTCGGCGTTGATGCCGCCCGGAGCAACTTCGGGGCGACAGGCGCGGGGGTTGAGATCTGCGTCGTGGACACGGGGGTCAACCCGAATCACGAGCAACTCGACAACGGGAAAGTCATCGCGTTCGCGGACTTCATCGGGCCGAACCAGAACGTTCCGGCCTACGACGACCAGGGGCATGGGACCCACGTCGCATCGATCGCGGCCGGCGACGGAGTCGGCGGGCTCCTGGCCTCGAAATATCAAGGGGTGGCACCTGCGGCCGCCATCTCGGCGGCCAAGGTGATCTCCTCAAATGGGACGGGCCCCGACAGCGGCGTGTTGGCCGGGCTCGACTGGTGCGCCAATCGAGCGTCGGTGAGAGTGATCTCGATGAGTTTGGGAAGCGAGAGTCCCTCCGATGGCTCTGACTCAATGAGCCAAGCCGTCGACAATGCCGTCCAGGGGAAGAACAAGATCGTTGTCGCCGCTGCCGGGAACTCCGGAGACTCCCCCGAGACGGTGGTGGCCCCCGGCGCCGCGGCCAGCTCAATCACGGTGGGCTCAGTCGCCAAGTATTCAGCGCCGCCCGGAGCGCCAAACCATTCGGAAGGGATCTACCTGGACTTCTTCTCCAGCCGCGGTCCGGTCGTCGGACACCCCGAACGGATCAAGCCAGACGTGGTCTCGCCGGGGGACTCCATCGCCGCGGCGTATTACGCGTCTTCCATCGGCTACATCGTGATGAGCGGAACGTCCATGGCCACCCCGTTCATCTCGGGCGTCATCGCTCTCGGGCTCCAGATGAACGGCGCCATGTCCCCGGCCACCGCCAAGTCACTGATCCAGTCGACTGCCCAGGACTGGGGCCCGGCCGGAAAGGACAACGACTGGGGATCCGGGCTGGTCGATGCAGCCGCCTTCGTGGCTCAGGCTGCGGGCTCGTCCGGCTCGACGCAGTTCCCCACCCATACCAGGGTCACGGGAAGTGTTTCCGGCGGCGGTCAGTGGACGTACCAGTTCACGCTCGGGGCCGGCGACCTCGCCACCCCGATCGGGGCGACGATCATCGTGGCCGGCCAGCCCTCATGCATCCTTCCCGTTGGGAACGAGTGCTGGTGGTGGGGCGAGTGGGATCCTGACCTCGACGCAGAACTCAAGGATCCGAACGGGGCCGTGATCGCGGAAAGCACATGCGCCCTGGGAGCGGAGTGTGGGCAGGGCCGACAGGAGACCCTCCACGCCATGCCCACGTTGGCCGGCACGTACACGATCCGCGTCTACCCCTTCTCGAACGTGGGCGGAACGTTTGCCCTTGACCTCTCGCGCGGGCCGGCCGGAGGTGGCGGGCCTCCGCCTCCACCCGCAAACAACCCGCCGACTGCGAACGCCGGCCCCGACCAGACGGTGTCTGACGCCGATGCCAACGGGAGCCAGTCGGTTGGCCTCAACGGGTCGCTCTCCTCGGACTCGGATGGAACGATCGCCTCGTCGGTCTGGAAGGAGGGCGCAACCCAGATCGCGACCGGCGCAACGCCGACCCTGAATCTCGGCATCGGCACACACACCCTCACCCTGACGGTGACCGACGACGATGGAGCCACAGGCAGCGATCAGGTGGTGGTGACAGTGACCCGGGCAGCCTCGGCTCATGTGGGTGACATCGACGCAACCCGCAGGGTCGGCTCGTCCTCGTGGCGGGCAACCGCAACCATCACCGTCCATTCCGCGACCGAGACCCTGGTGAAGAGCGGCACCGTGTCCGGATCGTGGAACGGCGGCCCTACAGTGACGTGCGCACTCACGACCAAAGGCAAGTGCTCGATCACGAAAACCGGCATCCCTCTGAGCCAGGCCAACATCACGTTCGCCGTGACCGGGATCAGCACGGGCAGCCCCTACGCGCCGGCGTACAACCACGATCCGGACGGCTCGAGCAACGGGACCAGCATCCTGATCGTGAAGTAGGGTCTCGCGGCTTGGCTAGCCGGCGAGCCGCTCCACGAGCACACGCTCCTCGGGTCCGAACCACGGCGGATTTCCCGCGGCTGCGTTTTCCCTTATCCGGCTCAGTTTGGTGGTCGCCGGGATCGTCACGTGGCATCGGGGATCAGACAGGATCCATTTGATCAACGCCTGCGCCCAGGTGGTGACCCCGAACGGGCGGAGCGGCTCCAGGTCTTGCGCGCGCGGCGGCCGGCGCATCAAGGCCCCCTCCGCGAAGGGGCGCATCACCACGACGCCGATGCCCAGGTCCTTGGCCAGCGGGAGGAGCTCCCGTTCGACCTCACGTTCGAGCGGGTTGTAGGGGATCTGGATCGCTCCGATCCGGCCGGAGCGCATCACCTGGGCCAGATCGGAGAACCGCGACGAGCTGTAGTGGGTGGCCCCGATCACCTCGACCCGGCCGTCGGCCCGCTGTGATTCGAGCGTTCGCAGTTGCTCCTCCAACGCCACCAGGTTGTGCACCTGGAACAGCTCCACCCGGCCCCCGAAGTACCCCAGGGCCCGTTCGACCTGCACCCGGCCCTCCCCGGCCGACGTGGCCCAGACCTTGGTGGCGACGAAGACCCGGTCCCGCCTTCCCGCCAGGGCCTGCCCCAGGAGCCGTTCAGCCGGGCCGTACATCGGGGAGGAGTCGAACAGGTTCGCCCCCGCTTCGAGGGCCTCGTCGACGAACGGACCCACGTCCTCTCCCCCGCGTTCGAGCGCCTGGAACGTCTGCCAGGTCCCGACGCCGACAACCGGAACGTCAAGCCCGCTGCTGCCCAGGTCTCGCCGTTCCACCCGAGGGGCCCAGGTGCCGGGCTAGTAGAAGGGGTGGCCGCAGTTCTCGCAGACGAACGAACCGCCCGGCATGCGGGTGCTGTGGCCGCCGCAGCGGGGACATCGCCGGCACTTCCCACCGAACTCGCAGTCGAGGGGATCGGTGGTGTCCCCCGCCTCGTCCCACGTGGTCTCCCCGACGGCAGGCCGTGGGATCTGGATCGACAGCAGGTGGAGCGAATCCGGTCCGCTGATGAACCCGTGCGGATGCTTGGCCCCCCGCCCCACCACCACTCCCGCCGACAGATCGACGGGAGCCTCGCCGAACAGCGCCTGGCCGGACCCCCGCAGCACGATCACCCACTCCTCGGAGTCGGGATGGGTGTGGGCGAACGCGTGCTGGTTCGGGCCGAATCCTTGGAGCGACAGGTAGAACTCGCTGCCCTGGCTGATCGGGACGCGCCGGAAGCCGGACGGGCACGTGGCGATGAGGTCGTCGGGGAAGGCGCGAAACACGCCCAGATTGTCGAGGACCTCATCGAGGTCGCCGATGGCCCGCGGGATCACGCTCGAAATCTTACCCATGGCCGCCCGCGTGGGATAGACCGCGGCGCCGGCGAATCCATCTATGCTCGCTCGGCTGACTGAGGTGCGAACAGGGTAAGTAAGGAGACCGAATGAATGTCGTGGCACTGGCGAAATACATCCCCAACCCCAACGCGACCCCCGAGCTCGGTGAGGACTTCCGGCTCAAGCGAGTGGGGGTGGAAGGCGCCCTCGACCCGGGCGACGAGCCGGGGATCGAGATGGCCATCCGGTTCACCGAGCAGGACGGGGGCGAAGTAACGGTGGTGTCCATGGGGCCCGAGCCGGCCATTGCCGGGGTTCGACGCGCCCTGTCCATGGGAGCACACAAGGCCGTGCTCATCACCGACGACGCCCTCCAGGGGGCGGACGCCCTCGTGACAGCGAGGGTCCTGGCCGCGGCCATCAAGCGGCACGAGTTCGATCTGGTGATCGCCGGCGTCGAGTCGACGGACGGCTACACGGGCACGCTCCCCATGACGCTGGCCGAGCTGCTGGGCATCCCCAGCGTGACGTTCGCCCGGCACCTCGAGGTGAAGGACGGCAGGGTCTCCATCCAGCGCCAGACCGAGAGCGGCTACGACGTGGTGGAGTGCGCGCTCCCTGCGGTGGTAACCGTGACGGCCGGCGTGGCCGAACCGCGCTACCCCACCCTGAAGGGCATCATGCAGGCGAAGCAGAAACCCCTGGAACAGCTTTCAGTCTCCGACCTCGGCCTGTCCGCCGAGGACGTGCAGGCCTCACAGGAGGTCATGGGCGTCGAACCGGTTCCCGAGAAGCAGGCCGGCGAGGTCCTGGAGGACAGCGCCGAAGCCCCCGATCGCATCGTGCAGTTCCTCAAAGAAGCGAAGGTGATCTAGGTGCCCGGCATCTGGGTCTACGCCGACCTCACCCCGGCCGGGGTCGACCCCTCGGCCTTCGAACTGCTGACCAAGGCCCGCTCGCTTGACGAGAACGTGGCTGCGGTCGCCCTCGGGCCGGGCGCAACCGAGGTCGCTCCCAAGCTCGGCGAGTTCGGGGCGAAGACGGTGTTCGCCTCCGACGACGACGTCTACGCCGACTATGTGGCCCAGCCGGCCGCCCAGGCCCTGCATGACCTGATCCAGGAGCATCAGCCCGAGCTCATCCTCTTCGGGCCCACGTACAACTCGCGCGATGTGGCCGGCAGGCTACAGGGCCGCACCGGCTCGACGTTGATGACGAACGCCACCGACGTGCTGTCGCCCGAGTACGCCCAGACCCAGATCTTCGGCGGGACGAAGATCGTGGACGTCACGCTCGCCGGCCCCAACCCCAAGCTGGTCATCGCCAGGCCCAAGTCGTTCGAGGCAGAGCCGGCTGGTGGGACGGCGGAAGTCGTGCCGGTCGACGTCCAGATCACCGACGAGCTGAAGGGGGCGAAGCGGGTCGAACGCCACGAGGAGGAAGCCGGCGGACCGAAGA
Organism: Actinomycetota bacterium; assembly: GCA_046729535.1. Classification (GTDB taxonomy): domain Bacteria; phylum Actinomycetota; class UBA4738; order UBA4738; family UBA4738; genus JBKPGU01. The sequence continues at coordinate 940 of JBKPGU010000168.1, read as the reverse complement.
TGGAGGAGGCGAAAGTGGTCATCTCCGGCGGACGCGGCCTGCAGGACGCTTCGAACTTCTCCCTGCTGGAGGAGCTGGCCAAGGCTATCGGCAACGCCGCGGTCGGGGCTTCTCGAGCGGTGGTCGACGCCGGGTGGGTGCCGTACGCCCTGCAGATCGGCCAGACAGGGAAGACCGTGAAGCCGGAGGTCTACTTCGCCATCGGGATCAGCGGGGCCACCCAGCACCTCGTGGGGATGAAGGAGGCGAAGCGCATCATCGCCATCAACAAGGACAAGGATGCGCCGATCTTCCAGGTGGCCGACCTCGGGGTCGTTGGCGACGCGCTGAAGATCGTGCCGGCGGTGACCGAGGCCATCCGAGCCCAGACGGGGTAGCTCAGCGGCCGCCCTGGTCGCGCCAGGCAGCCCAGCTGCTCGCGGTCAGCGCCTCCATCTTCCCGAAGACTCTGGCGTTGATGGATTCGACCACCACGATCGCCAGGAGGCACGCGACCAGGCCCGCACCTGCGCCGGCGCGCACGAACCGATCTCGCGTCATGAGCTCGCTGATCGACGGGTGGGCTCCCAGTCCGTTGTATGCAAGAGCCAGGAGCGCCAGCGCGGAGAGGAAGGCCGCCCACCACACCCAGAGAGCCGGGAACGTTCGACCACGCCGCCAGTCCTCGGGTCCCACGTCCGGATCGCTGGCCCGGTACAGCTCGCGCACGGCGAACAGGGGCAGCACGACGTTCGCCACCGGCACGAGCCACGTGGCCGCGGACGTGACTGGTCCGAAGCGCATCCGCCTTGTCCCGAGCGCCCGAACGTTCGCCTGCGATCGGTACTGCCAGAGGAGCCATAGACTCGCGGCCGCGACGCCAACGAGGACCGCGGCCCTGGAAACGAACAACAGCCGCCCATGGTTCTTGTGGATCTCGGTGTACGACACGGGGAGCCCG
>JBKPGU010000167.1:0-4950 GCA_046729535.1 Actinomycetota bacterium | reverse complement strand
TTCTTGTCGACCTTGTACCGGCCGACGCGAGCCAGGTCATACCGCTTGGCGTTGAAGAACAGGTTCTCCAGGAGGGTTCGCGCGGATTCCGGCGTGGGCGGGTCGCCCGGCCGGAGCTTCCGGTAGATGTCCTCCAGGGCCTCCTCCTGGGTCTTGAAGTGGTCCTTCTCCAAGGTGGCCTGGATGGAGGGGGCGTCCTCGAACAGCTCGAGGACCTCCTCCTCGGTCCACCCCAGGGCCTTCAGCAGCACGGTCACGTTCTGCCGGCGCTTCCGGTCGATCCGGACCCCCACCGTGTCCCGCTTGTCGACCTCGAACTCCAGCCACGCCCCGCGAGAGGGGATGACCTTGGCCAGGTAGATGTCCTTGTCCGAGGTCTTGTCGAGCTCGCGACTGAAGTAGACGCCAGGGCTTCGGACCAGCTGGGAGACGACCACCCGCTCGGTCCCGTTGATCACGAACGTGCCCTTGTCGGTCATCATGGGGAAGTCACCCATGAAGACCTCCTGCTCCTTGATCTCGCCGGTGTCCTTGTTGATGAAGGCGGCCTCGACGAACAAGGGCGCGGAATAGGTCATGTCCTTGTCCTTGCACTCCTCGACGGAGTACTTGATGTCCTTGAACTGGTGGTTCCCGAAGGTCAGCTGGTAGGTCTCAGTGAAGTCTTCGATGGGCGAGACCTCGGCCAGGACCTCTCCGAGACCGTCCTTCAGCAGCCAGTCGAAGGATTCGCGCTGGATCCCGATCAGGTCCGGAAGCGGTGCGACCTCTGGGATCTTGGAGAAGGTGACACGTTCACGACCAGGCACGATGACCTCAGGCAAAAAAGATCCCCTCCTAGAGGAAGACGCGCGGCAAACAGCGGCTCGCGGGAGACGGCACGGCAACCCGTGATATTAGGACTTTGGGCACGCAAAAGCAAATAGCGACGGGACGCTCACGGGTGGTTCAACCACCCGCGGGCCCGCTCTATTCCCGGCGATTCTAGCCCAATCGGGCGGTAGGCGCCAGTGGATTCTTGTCAATCTCGGGCATGTTGAGCGGTCGACAGCTAGCTGGTTGGCTGGTCGAGACTCAGAACCGTCGGCTGGACCCACCTCCAGCTATTTGACCTCGACCGTCCCGCCTGCCGCCTCGAGCTTCTCCTTGGCGGAGTCGGCCTGTTCCTTAGGAACACGCTCGAGGACCGGCTTGGGCGCGTTGTCCACCAGGTCCTTAGCCTCCTTCAGCCCGAGATTCGTGAGCGCGCGGACCTCCTTGATCACCTGGATCTTCTTGTCCCCGGCCGCGGCGAGGACCACGTCGAAGTCGGTCTTCTCCTCGACCTCTTCCTCGGCCCCGCTGCCGCCCGCGCCGGCACCTCCGGGCGCCATGCCGACCGCCATGGGCGCCGCCGCCTGGATGCCGAACTCCTCCTCGATCTTCTTCGACAGATCCGCTGCCTCCATGATCGAGAGCTCCTTGATCGCGTCCAGGATGTCGTCTACCGAAAGCTTTGCCATCTGTATCTCCTTCCTAGGTTCCCCCTAGGCTCCCGGGGCTTCCGTGGATCCGGTGGTCTCTGTGGCCTCTTCGGACTCTGCTGCTGCATTCGACTCACTGTTCTCGGCGGCGACGCCCTCCGCGGGCTCCGTCACCTCTCCGGACTCCGAATCCGTGGCGGGCTCCGGCACTTCCGCTAGCTCGGCGGCGCCAGCGGGTTGGGTGGGCGGTTCCGCGCTCCCCTGGCGCCCTCGTTCGGCGAGGGCGTACGCCATCCGCTGCAACGGCGCCTGCAGCAGGTAGATGATCCTGGCGACCGGGGCCTGCAGCATCCCCGCCACCTTGGCGACCGAGACGTCCTTCGTTTCCAGGGTGGCCAGGGACTTGGCCTCGTCCTCCCGGAGCACACGTCCTTCGACGACCGCGCCTTTCACGACCAGGGCGGGAAACCTCTTCGCGGCGTCGAGGATGGCCTTGGCGCCGGCGAGGGCATCGCCCTTGATGAAGGCGATGGCGGTCGGACCTTCCAGCAGCTCGACCGCCGATTCCAAACCGGCCTCCTTCACGGCGAGCTTGGTCAGCGTGTTCTTCGTCACGGCGAACGCCGTGGCTGCCTGTTTCAGCGCTCGCCGAAGCTCGGTGGCGTCCTTGACCGTCAGCCCGCGGTAGTCGGCGAACATGGCCCCTTCTGAGGCCTTGAACCGCTCGGCCAGCTCCTTCACCTTTTGGACCTTCTGCGCGTTCGGCATATCGTGCAGCTCCTCGATCGCTCACCGACCGGTGGCCCGGCACCCCTGCTCGAGCGTTCCGAAAATGAGGAACGCCCCCGCAGACAAGGCGGAGGCGTCACCGGACGATCTCTCGTGGCCTCGGCAGGTACCCCTCGCGGGGATTACGCGCGTCGCCCCTGCTGTCTGTGGCCCACCAAAGCTACGACCGCCCGGGACGCGCCGTCAACCAGCCCGTCGGCCGTCTACCTGGACCCGACGGGCTCTTCGGCGACGTCTCGAACCCGGTTGGGATCGATCTTGATCCCGGGTCCCATGGTGCTCGAGACGGTCACCGTCTTGATGTACTTGCCTTTCGACGCGGCCGGCTTCGCTCGGATCACCTCGTCAACCACGGCCAGGTAGTTGTCGAGCAGGCGCTTCTCGTCGAACGAGCTCTTGCCGATGACGAGATGCAGGTTGCCCTGACGATCCACGCGGTACTCCAGTCGGCCGGCCTTGATGTCCCGCACGGCCTTCCCAATGTCGCTGGTCACCGTGCCCGCCTTGGGGTTCGGCATCAGCCCACGAGGCCCGAGCACCCGGCCTGCCTTCCCAACGATGGACATGACGTCCGGCGTGGCAACGGCGGCGTCGAAGTCGATGGTCCCCTTGATGACCTCGTCGACCAGCTCCTCGCCACCGACCAGGTCAGCGCCGGCTTCCTGTGCCTCTCGAGCCTTGTCCCCCTGAGCGAAGGCGGCCACCCGGACCGACCTGCCCGTCCCGTGGGGAAGGGACACGGTTCCGCGGATCATCTGGTCTGCCTTTCGCGGGTCGACCCCCATCCGGAAGGAGACCTCGACCGTCTCGTCGAACTTCGCAGTGGGCAGCTCCTTGAGCAGCTTGACCGCCTCGGCCGGCGTGTATTCGCGTTCCCGCTCGACCTTCGAGACGGCCTCCCGGTAGCGCTTGCCCTGGCCACTCATGCCCGCACCTCGATCCCCATGCTTCGGGCCGTCCCCTCGATGATCTTCATGGCCGCTTCGACGTCGGTGGCGTTGAGGTCGGGCATCTTCTGCTCGGCGATCACGCGGACCTGGTCCCTGGTCACCCTGGCGACCTTGTTCCGGTTCGGCTCGCCAGAGCCTTTCTCCACGCCCGCCGCCTGCTTCAACAACTCGGCCGCGGGTGGCTGCTTCGTGATGAACGAGAACGATCGATCCTCGTAGATGGTGAGCTCGACGGGGATGACCTGGCCCATCTGGGCCTGGGTCGTCTCGTTGTATTGCCGGCAGAACTCCATGATGTTGACGCCGTGCTGGCCGAGCGCCGTCCCCACCGGCGGGGCCGGCGTGGCCTGCCCCGCCTTGATCTGGAGCTTGACCATGGCGAGGACCTTCTTACGCCGGCGCCGCGCGGGGGCTCCGTTGGTCATCTGTTTCCGTCACCTCCTGCGGTTCGAGCGGCCTCCTTCGGCGGGGCCTCCCGCTCTGGTTGGGTATCCCCTTACGACTTCGCCACCTGGTCGAACGCCAGCTCGACCGGGGTCTCACGGTCGAAGATGTTGACCAGAACCTTGAGCTTCGACTGCTCCACGTTGATCTCCGCGATGGTCCCCGTGAAGTCCGCGAATGGCCCGGTGATGATACGGACCACGTCGCCCTCCTCCCACTCGAGGCGGAAGGTGGGCTTCGCCTGGGTCTCCTCCTTCACCGCGAGGATCTTCTCGACCTCGCGTCTGGACAGAGGGGTCGGCTTGGTGCCCGTACCGCTCGAAACGAAGCCGGTCACGCCCGGCGTGTTCCGAACGACGTACCAGGAATCGTTGTCGTAGATCATCTTGACCAGCAGGTACCCCGGGAACACCTTCTTCTGGACGACCTGGCGTTTGCCGCCCTTGATCTCCATGACGTCCTCCATGGGGATGACGACGTCGAAGATCTTGTCCTCCATCTGCATCGATCCGATGCGAGAGTGGAGATTCGTCTTGACCTTGTTCTCATAGCCGGCGTAGGTGTGCACCACGTACCAGTCGCCCGGCGGGTCGAACGGAGACGCCACGGCCATGACCGGTTCAGCCTCGGCCGCCGCTGCCGGCTCGGCTGCCGCTGCCGGCTCAGGCTCCGCCGCGCGGATCTCTGGCTCCATCGGGTTGGCGGCCTCCGCCTCAACAACCTCTGGCTCGGGCTGGGCGCTTTCGGCCTCGGCCTCGGCGACGGTCGCTTCCTCCGATGGCACGTCGGTCATGTCGGAGGGCGGGACGGGCTCAGCCTCACGCTCGACCTCCTCCACCGCCTCTTGGGATGGTTCGTCGGCGGACGGCGGTCCGGACGCTTCCTGCAGGGCTGTGTCGGCCGCCTCGTCGCCGGATTCGGCCCGCTCGAGGATGTCGGCAAGCTCGTCCGTCTCGGGGTCGGTCGCGTTTGTCCCCGGGGAGGGATTCGTCTCTTCCATCAGATCCGAAGCTACCTGTTCCTACGCGCCCTGCCCGAATATCCGCAGGACCCCTTTGGCAAAGACGAGGTCCATGGCGAACACCAGGGCCGTCAGCACCACGACCGCCACGAGCACGACGATGGTGTAGGCCACCATCTCCTGGCGGGTCGGCCATGCCACTTTCTTGAGCTCCTGCCGGACCTCCTTGAGGAAGACGCGAGCAGGCGTGCGCTTCTTCCGCTCGGTCGGAGTGACCGAGCGGCGCTGACGCATGGCATCCACCCGGTCCTGGCTGGTGGACTTCTGCTTCTGCATCATCCTC
>JBKPGU010000166.1:0-13353 GCA_046729535.1 Actinomycetota bacterium | reverse complement strand
AGGTGAAGGAGGCCCTGCGAGAGATCGGCGTGAAAGGGATGACGTCGATCGAGGCCCAGGGCTTCGGTCGGCAACGGGGCCACACCGAGGTCTACCGGGGCGCCGAATACCAGGTCGACTTCATCCCCAAGGTCCAGATCGAGGTCATGGCAGAAGACGACCAGGTCCAGCCGATCGTCGACACCATCATGTCCTCGGCCCGCACCGGAAAGATCGGGGACGGCAAGGTCTTCGTTCTGGCCGCCGAGCAGGTGTACCGGATCCGCACCGGGGAGATGGGCCCCGACGCCGTCTGATCGGTCACTTGCTCTGGCGTCGCTGATCTCGGGGCTGGAGTCGCTCGACACGGAACCCCTCGCCGGAGCCAGTGGGATCCAGGTCTGTCGACGCCGAACGGCACTCTTCGACGACGTCGTCCGGTCCCTGGCCGCACCGTTCTCGCTGCGGGGAATCGCCGTCGTCGGCACCGGGGGTTACGGCCGTGGTGAGATGACCCCGGGTTCGGACCTCGACCTGCTCATCGTCCACACCGGTCGTGAAGGCCGCGACGTTGTCCGCGTTGCGGACGCTCTGTTGTATCCGCTCTGGGACGCCGGGATCCCGGTCAGTCACGCCGCGAGGACGATCGACGAATGCCGAAGCGGAGCGGAAGAGGATGTGGCCACGCTGACGTCCCTTCTGGATGCAAGGCATCTGTCCGGGTCGAAGGAGGCCTCGTCGGCCGCGCGGCGCACAGCCTCAAGTGTTGCTCGTGGCGGTGGCGATCGATTCCCGTCGAGCCTCGAGGAAGATCGGAACGCTCGGCAGAAACGACATGGGCATCTCGGCCGCTCTCTCGAAGGAGACCTCAAAGAATCGGTGGGCGGCCTGCGCGACATCCATGCCCACCGATGGCTTCGGGTCCTGCACGAGAGAAGGCCGGTGTTCGGAACTCCAGACTTCGTGCATGCGGCGCTCGACGCGCTCCTGCTCGTCCGAACTGCCCTTCACCGCGTGACCGGGAGCCGTTCGAATCGCCTCTCCGCCGAGCACCACGCCGCCGTTTCGGACGTCCTTGGTCTCCCGGGAAGCCAGCGATGGGAGCCACGGGACGAGCTGATGCGCCTGGTGAGCGCCCACGCCCGGTGGGTCGAGTTCGTCGGGCATCGGGACCCTGACATGTGGCGATCGATCGACGAGCTGGTCACGGCCTGCGGTCTACGGCTTCGACACCAGGATCCGATCGCGTTCGCAGAGACCTTCGGGCACGGGCCGGCCCTTTCGTGGAGCCCGGGCCTCCACGACCACGTGGTGCGGATGCTGGGCCGGCCGGAACTGGTGCCCCTGATTTCCTCACTCGACGCGGCCGGTTTCCTCAGTCGTCTCGTCCCCGAATGGGCGGACGTGAGCGGCCGACCGCAACGGGACCCCTATCACCGATTCCCCGTGGACGTTCACCTTATGGCCACCGCAGCGGAGGCGGCGCGCCTCCTCCGCGAGCCGGACGAGCCGTTCGTGGTGGAGGCCGTACGGTCGGTGGACAATCCCGGTGCCCTGCTGCTGGGGGCGCTGCTGCACGACATCGGCAAGGTTGGGACTGGATCTCACGTCACGACGGGTGTGCAGATCGCCGGGCGGGTTCTGTACCGGATGGGTGCTCCCGCATCGACCCGGGACGACGTGCTGTTCCTCGTGGCGGAGCATCTCTTGCTTTCGGACACGGCCACCAGAAGGAATCTCGAGGACGAGGACCTCATCCTTCACGTGGCGGCCCGGGTTCGTGACGAAGGGCGCCTGGCGATGCTGTACCTCCTCACTGTGGCCGACGCGGTCGCCACCGGTCCCAGTGCCTCGACTCCGTGGCGCATGACGCTGATTCGCGACCTCGTGTCCAAGGTGAGCCGTGTGCTCTCTCGCGGCTCGATGGACCGGCGCCGGGCCGAACGCCTCGAGGAGGCCGAGGAGCGGGTTCGGCGAGAGCTGTCGGGGCTCCCACCCGGGGACGTGAACTCCTTCCTCGAAGCCGTGCCGACCACGTACCTGGTCTCGATCGAACCGTCCGAGGCGCGGGAGCACGCGCGATTGATCCTTCCTCCGCCGGCCGACAACGAGGCTCGAACGCGAATCCTCCCAGGCCGCTCGCCCGACACCTACCTCGTGGCGGTGGCCGCGAGGGACCGTCTCGGCCTTCTGTCCTCCGTGGCCGCAGCCATGACCCTCACTGGCCTGTCGATCCTCACGGCGCAGGTGTTCACCACCGAGACCGGAGTGGCACTGGACCTGTTCGAGGTCCGGGGCGCGTTCGAACACGAGGTCTCCGACGAGCGCTGGGGGCGGTTCGAACGGACGCTCGGCTCGGGCCTGTGTGGAGAGCTCGATCCGGGCGTGGAGGTGGAAACGCTCCGCGCCCACTACCGGCCGCCCAAGGGTGGGATGCCCGTTTCGGTGGAGCTGCACCAAGACGCCTCCGACTTCTTCACCGTGGTCGAGGTGGGCGGTCCCGACCGCATGGGGTTGCTGTTCGACCTCACCTCGGCGCTGGCTACCCACCGGTTCGACGTCCACTCTGCCAAGGTGGCCACGTACGGATCGCGGGTGGTCGACGTGTTCTACGTGACGGAGGCCGGCGGTCAGAAGGTCGACCAGGCTGAACGCGAAGCCGAGCTCGCGCAGGCCTTGCTCACCGCGGTGGCCGGTCCGTCAGCCTGAGAAGAGACCGGCCAAGCGTTCGGCCAGGATGGGTCCGGCGCCCTTCTCTTCGTGCTTGAAGTAGCAGTACACGTCGGAATCCTGTGCGAGCACGGAGCCGATCCGCCGCGCCCAGGCGGCGAGCTCCTCGTCCGAGTACTGGGTCTTCCTCAGACGGAGATAGGAGAAGGGCGAGGCCGGGATGGTGAAGTCGTCCGGCACCGCTGAATCGTCGGTCTCGGCAACGCACCATGCCGCGCCCTGCGAGGCCAGGAGCGGACCGGCCTCGGACCAGGAAGGATGGCGGAACTCGAACGCGCAACGGAACGTGGGCGGGAGGTACGCGAGGAACCCTTCGATCAGCGTCCGGTCGTAGGGGAGGTTCGGCGGGCACTGGAACAGGATCGTGCCGAGGCGTGCGCCGAGGACCTTCGCCCGATCGAGGAACGCCGAGACCGACTGGTCCGCGTCCGCCAAGCGGAGCCAGTGCGTGATGCGCTGGTGCGCTTTGAGGGTGAAGGTGAACCCCTCGGGTGTGGCGTCGCGCCACGCTGTCAGCGTCTTCTCGGCGGGCTGCTGCCGGAAGGTGTAGTTGATCTCGACGGAGTTGAATCGGCCGGCGTAGAAGGGAAGCATCTCCTGCTGCTTCGTCTTCTCGGGGTAGAACGGGCCCTTCCACTCGTCGTAGGCAAACCCTGAGGTTCCCAGGTACAGCGTCCCGGCCATAGGGAGATTCTGGCAGTCGCGCTAGGGTCCATGTATGGAGAGTGGGAAGGCGCTGAGGTTCCCCGGCCCCCGTGGCGACGCCGAGGCGCTGTGGACCCCAGCCGCACGAGCGCTCGCGGTTGCCGTCCTGGCCCACGGGGCCGGGGCCGGGATGACGCATCCGTTCATGGAAGGAGCAGCCGCGGGCCTGACCGCCGAGCGCGTTTCCGTCCTTCGGTTCAACTTCCCGTACGTCACCCAGGGCCGCCGATCGACGGATCGGCCCGAGGTGGCGATCGCCACCTGGCAGGCAGCCTTGGACCAGGCCGGGAAGAGGGCGCCGGGCGCGCCGCTCGTGGCCGGCGGCAAGTCCTACGGAGGGAGGATGGCCTCCGTGCTCGCCGCCCGGGAAGGGGAGGCGTTTCCGGCGGCGGCCCTCGTCTTCTTCGGCTACCCGCTGCATGCCCCGGGACGCGCCGACCAGCCGCGCGACTCACATCTCGGCTCGGTCACGGTCCCGATGCTGTTCATCGAGGGGACCGACGACGCCCTCGCACGTTTCGACCTGATCGAGTCCCTTGTGCGCCGGCTACGTCCGCTCGCTCGCCTGCACGTGGTGGAAGGGGGCGACCATTCGTTCCGGGTCCGGGGGGCCAGGCGCCCCGACCTCGAGGTCGCTCGAGATCTGGGAGCGATAGCGGCGAAGTTCGTCCAGGACGTGGTGGCCTGATGCCGAGGCGAAACCGTTCGGCCCGCGAGCGCGAAGGCCCACCGGAGGCCCCCGGGCGACCCCTGAACGTCGCTCCGGATTGGGCACAGGTCGACGGCGTCTCCGTTCGAACGGTGGCCGCCGGACCTGGCAAGTCGTATCGATGCCCCGGCTGCCAGCAGCTGATCAGGGCAGGAACCCCGCACCTGGTGGTCGTCCCTACGGGACGGGTCGAGGATCGCCGGCACTGGCACACACCCTGCTGGAAGCGCGAGCTGAAGCTCCGCCGACCGGCCGGCTGAGTTCTCCTTGCCGGAGGGGAATGTGCGTCATCGTTACCGGCTCAGATCAACGAGAGCTGCTTGTAGCTGTCGGCGATGCCTTCGGCCTGGTGCCGGCCGACGCGACGGGTATCCGCTCCGGTCGCCCGGCCGACGCCGAGGCGGTGGGCGAGCTCGTGGACCCGACCGGTGATCTCCTCCTGGAAGGCTTTGGGGGCATACGACGAGCGGCGGTAGAGCTGCTCGTACTTGGGGACCAGCTCGGGATGGTGTTCGGCCAGCCACTGCATGAACCACTCGCGGGCTCCGGGGCGTAGGTGCAGCACGATGGGCGCAAGGTGGGTCGCGCCCGTCTCCGCGATGGCCTTCACGGCGGCTCGGAGCTGCGCGGGCGAATCGGTGAGGAACGGGATGATCGGGGCCATCAGGACGCCACATGGGATCCCGGCCTCGTTGAGCGTTCTGCACACTTCGAGGCGTTTCTGCGGGCTCGGCGTGCCCGGCTCCAACAGTCGCCACATGTCGCGGTCGACGAACCCGACCGAGACGTTCGTTCCGACGTCCGAGACCTCGGCCGCCTCCTGCAACAGGTCGAGGTCTCGGAGGATCAGAGATCCCTTGGTCAGGATCGAGAATGGATTGCGGTGGTCTCGGAGAGCCGAGAGGATGCCACGCATCAGCTTGTACCGTCCTTCGGCTCGCTGATACGTATCGACGTTGGTCCCCATGGCGATGTGCTCGCCCTTCCACGACTTCCTGGCCAGTTCCCTCCGCAGCCGCTCTTCGGCATTGACCTTCACCACGATCTTCGAGTTGAAGTCCTCGCCGTAGTCGAGGTCGAGATAGGTGTGCGTGTTCCGAGCGAAGCAGTAGATGCACTGATGCGAACAACCCCGATATGGGTTGATCGTCCAGCGGAAGGGGACCCGCGATGCTTCGGGGACCCGGTTGATGATCGACTTCGCCTGGATCTCGTAGAAGGTGATCCCTCGGAACTCGGGCGTGTCGAAGGTGCGAGCGACGGCGCCCTGTTCGAACAGCGGAGCGGTCATGCCGCCGCGGTCGGAGGGGTCGATGAGCCGGAGGTTGTCCCAGCGCATCACACCATTGTAACTCATCGAACATGTGTTCGGTCAAGACCGAGCCCCGGCCTCCGTGGAAGGTGGTACGTCGGGGGGCCCTACAATGGCCGGTCGGTCGAGACTGCGGGGAGCCGCGCCACGCCTCCCTTGCGCCGGAGACAGGTGGCTGACCTCATGGATATCCGGGTTTCATTGCGCGAAGACGAAGCCGGCCGGTGGGTGGCCGAGGCTCAGGGGGACCACGCTGCTCGCGGGGCGGGCTCGTCTCGGGAACGCGCCCTGGCCGGCCTCCGCCGGGCGATCGGCCGGATACCGGGCGCAGACGGTCCGCTCACATTGATCGTCGAGGTAATCCCCCGTCTGTCGGGCGTGGCCGAAGCCGCCGAGATCATGGGCTGGGACAAACGAAGGGTCGTCACATACATCGACCGCGGCCGGTTCCCGGAGCCGATCCAGTCCCTGGCCTCGGGGCGGGTGTGGCTCCGAAGCGATCTCGAGCGGTTCGCGGAGGCCTGGCATGCCCGGCAGAAGGAACGTCGACGCGCTCGCCGACCGGGTTCGCGGTGATCGGGCTCGGCCTGCCGAGGCTCAGCGTCGCCCTGCCGGCGTGAGCGTCCGGCTCCTGCTCGTCCGGCACGGCCGCGTCGACTTCGAGTCTCGGGAGTTCCGCGAAACCCCTCGCGGCCACCAATGGGATCCCTCGCTTGACGAAGTCGGAAATGAGCAGGCGGGCCGGTTGACGGCCCGCCTGCTGATGATGGACCCTCCGATCGCGGTGTTGGTGTCGCCCTTCCGGCGATGCCACGAGACCCTTGCCCCCTTCGTCTCGGCCTCCGGCGCCCGGCCCACGGTGGTCGACGACCTCGGCGAGGTGTTTATCGGCAACTGGGAGGGCATGCGGTTCGAAGACATCGTGTCGGAGGACGAGGAACTGGCCCGGCGGTTTCGCGAACAGGAGCCGATGTTCAGCCTGGCCCCCGGCGGCGAGACCGGGCGGCAACTCCGGGCCCGCGTCGTGCCGGCCGTCGAGGAAGGACTCCGGGGGATCCGGGACGGGACGGTGTTGATCGTGAGCCACGGCGGGGTGATCAACGCATATCTGGGCCACATCATGGGCATCTCCCACGACATGTTCTTCTTGCCGGACAACGCCTCGATCAACACGGTGTTGGTCGATGGCGACCAGCGCTCCATGCGGTTCCTGAACGACGTTCGACACCTCACCGACCCGGCCATCTTCGCCGCCCCTGGAGGGGTGGGGCAGCATGCGAAGGGCGTCGATCAGGAGAGCAAGGCGAACCCAGGGACAGAGCAAGCCTAACCTACGGGTGGGTATACTCCCCGGCGCGCCGAACCCGGGACGGCCCGCTTCCCGGCCGCCCCGATCCGAGGCCATCGCGCTTCGGGAAACCAGAAGGAGGACGACATGGGTGTCAAGTTCCTCACCGAGGAATGGGCCAAGGCAGTAGAGGACGCGGTGAACTCGAACGAGCAGTTCAAGGCCTCGGCCGGCTCCACGAACGCCAAGATCCAGCAGGTCGTTACCACCCCCGAGGGCGAGAAGAAGTACTGGTTCAAGCTCGAAGGCGGGCAGGCCGCGCTCGGCATCGGGGAGATGTCCGATCCCGCCGACGCGACGATCAGCCAGGACTACGAAACCGCGGTCGCCCTGTCGAAGAACGAGCTCACCGGCACGGCGGCGTACATGAGCGGCAAGCTCCGCGTCTCCGGCGATCTGATGAAGTTGATGCAGCTGCAGGGCGCCCTCGGCCAGCTGCCGGCCGCGCTCAAGGACCTCGAGGTCGAGTACTAGGGATCGCCGATCGAGCGGTCGGTTCGCCCACGCCACGAGCCCCCAGGATGACCCTCAGAACGCGCCGGGCGCGGGCAGGACGATGAACGTGGCGGTGGCCCGCGCCAGCAGCCGCCCTTCGCCGTCCAGGACCTCGCTTTCGCCGTATCCCATCCGCTGGCCGAGATGAAGCGCATGGCCCCGACCGACCAACCGGTTTCCCTCGCCCTTCGCCAGGAAATGGACGTTCAGCTGCGCGGTCCGGTGGGTGAGCCCCGGGCGAAGCCGCGACCGCAGGGCCAGGCCGACGGCCGTGTCGGCCAGGGCGGCCACGATCCCGCCGTGCACGATGCCCTGAGGGTTGAAGTGATGCGGGCGTAGGTCCATCATCATCTCGGACTCGCCGTCCCCCACGGAGACCAGCTCGAGCCCCGCCCACTGGTGGAAGGGCGAATGGCGGACGCGCTGCTTCAGGTCCTCGAGGTGTCGCGCGTCGAGGCCGGATCCGAGGTCCTCCTCCATGCTCGCCTCCGCTCGGCTTGAGATCAGTGCGTCACTCCAGCCCGCCGGAGTCTATCCCCTCCAAAAGAAGTGCCCGAGCGTCGTGGAAATGGGGTGCTTGCCTCTCTAGCATGAGCAACCCATGGCGCCCCCTCCTCGTCCTCCGTTCGGCTTCCGCGGGCTGATGACCCTCCTCCTCGTGGTCTCCCTCGGCGTGGTGGCGTGGCGTGGCGGCGTGTTCGCTTCCCTCATCGGGGCACGGCGAACGTCCTCCGTGCTGGCGGCAGGGAAGAGCGGCGCCAAGCCCCGATCGGACTCACATCAGGGGGTGGCGAAGGCTCTCGTCCTGCCGCCGCTGGCCCCGGCGCATCGGGACCCCCAAGGCGACCTGGAGGCGGTGCACCGCTACGTCCAGATGGGGTACCCGCTGTACTGCGGAGGCGGAAACGGGAGGTTCGTCGCGCTCACCTTCGACGACGGGCCAGGCCCCTACACGCTGAAGACGCTGGAGATCCTTCGGAAGGCGAAAGCGCGAGCGACCTTCTTCCTGGTGGGGCGCAACCTCGGCTGGTATCGAGGGCTTGCCGAGCAGGAGGTTCCGGACAACGTTGTGGGCGACCATACGTGGACCCACTCCTACCTGACCAAGTTGCCCCTCGCGGATCAGCAGCAGGAGATCGACAGCACGCGCCAGGCGGTTGCCGAGGCCACGGGGGAGCAGGTGGTGTTGTTCAGGCCACCCGGTGGTTTCCACAACGCGAGCGTCGATCAGTTGATCAATTCCTACGGCATGCTCGAGACCATGTGGAGCGTGGACAGCGAGGATTCCCACGGGGCCACGACCCGCGAAGTCATGGACAACGTCACCGCGGGCCTGGAACCCGGAGCCATCATCCTCATGCACGAGAATCGCGGGACGACCCTTCAGATGCTGCCCAGGCTACTCCGCGAGATCGCCCACCAGGGATTCCAGACGGTCACTGTTCCGGAGCTGCTCCGGCTTGACCCGCCCTCTGCCGAACAGCTTCGCAAGAACGCGGACGCGGGGGATTGCGTAGCCTGACGACGCGGTTCGTCGGCGGGAAGGGCGGTGGACATGGATGAAAAGGAGATCTTCGACCTCATCCTCAGGGCGGACGACGCCTTGAAGTACGCCACGGAGGAGAAGATCCCGGCCAGGGCGAGGCAGGCACGAGACTTCCTGACGCAGGCCTTGGAGGAGGCCCGGGCCATCGGCAACGAGGGCCTCGTCCAGCAGGCGGAGCGTCGCCTGGCCGATCTGGAGTCCCTTCCGGGCGCAGGCTGAACGCCCCTCTGTCGGCCGAGGGGCCGGGCGCGGAGGACCCGGCGAGTCCTCGGGCGCTACGAAGTGGAAGCGTCGAGATGGGCTCGGTGCCGAACAGCCGGTCGCCGAAGTCTCCCAACCTGGGAAGGATGTACCCGCGATCGCTGAGATCGCGGTCGAGGGCCGACGGCCGAGCCTATATCAAGGAGGAGGGGAGGGAGCGCGGTGCCGGTCAGGCGGGGACGATCGGGGTGAGCTCGGCGATGACGCACGTCGCCTTCCACCGCTTGATGGCGTCTCCGGGGGGGCCGTGGCGGTCTCGGCGACGGTCTGCGAGGAGGGCGGCCGCCTGGTCCCACTCCGGCCCCTCCAGAAGCCGGACCGCCGCGTAGAACCGGCCCATCGCGGTGTCGCGATACTTCCGCCGCGTGATCATCAGGAGCTCCTTGGCGTCGGGAAGCCCGGGGATCGACTGTTCCTCCAGGCTCGGCTCGCTCGAGGAAAGGACAAGGATCTTCCCCTGCCGGTAGACGAACCACGCTGGGACGACGACCTCCTTCCCCTCGTACTCCACGCCCATCCATGCGACATCGGACTTCTTGAGCCCGTCCTCGATCTCCTTCGTGAGCTTCTGCGGCGCCGCCTGAAGGACGACCTGGAACTCCGTCTGCCCCAGGACCTGGCCGTCCAGGAGGAATGAAGCGAGGTACGTCCCGAGTTCCTCGAAGAAGGCGTTCTCGACCGTTTCGTCGATCCGGGTCAGGTCCATCGAGCCCAGCATCCATCGCGCCTGCGGTCCGATCCGATGGGTCACCTTGCCGGACGGGCCGATCAGCTGGACCTCTTCGGGCAAGTATCCGGTCGGTGCCTTCCAGTCGCGGATGACCGAGACCGGGAGCCCTCGCGAGGGCAGCGCCAGCAGGTAGACCAGCCCTTGGGCCATCTCGCCCTCGGCCGCCCGTTGGCGGACGTCGAGGACGTTGGCGAAGATCAGCTCTCCTGCCGGCACGCGGGGGAGGATAGTGGAAGTCGCCGGACCACGGCGAGTCGGCTCAGGCGATGCGGGACAGCCAGAGCGAGGGTTCCTCCAACTCCGGCATGGAGGGAAGGCTCTCGGCGGACCCCCACATCCGAGACAGCAGCTGTTCGTCGGCCAGCTCGACCACCCGCTCGCAGAACGCCCTGCCCAGCACGTACTGCTGGGCCTTCATCTCGAGGCCGATCAGTCGCTCCAGGGCCTGGTCCCCGTGCCGGGCCTCCCGGTGCCGGCGCATCGCCTCCTGGATCTGGGCGAACGCGGGGAGCATGGTTCGACCCACGTTCTCCATCACGTGATCCCCGTATCCCTCGGCCGCAGCCATGAAGGCCTGGACCCTCGCCACCCGAAGCTGCTGCTCCGGGTCCGAGGTCTGCCCGAACAGATTGGTCATGCCCTCGAATGCCTCCGGCAGCGCGTCCGGATTACTGAGGTCCAATCCCTCCAGTCGCTGCTCCAGGCCGGAGAGGTCGATCTCGGCGTTGTCCACGAGGTCTTTCACCAGAGCGAAGAAGTGGGGCCGGACCCAAGGGCGGGCGAACTCGAAACGGTGGGTGACTTCGTGCAGGGCGACCCACGCCCGGAACTCAACCGGGGGCAGGCTCCATTCCTCCTCGAACCGGGCGATGTTCGGGACGACGAAATACAGGGGGCCGCTCTCCCTGGGCACGGCCAGGTCGAACTGACCGAGGACCCCCTGGCCGAGGTATCCGAGGGCCTGCCCCATCTGCGCCCCCAGGAGCAGGGGCACCACGCGCTGCATGAGGCCGGCGAACACGTCGGCGCCGGCGGCCTCCGGCGGCATGGGGAAGGCCTGCGGACCGCCCTCGGCCATCTGCGACTCGAGCATCCCTCCCAGCTTCCCTCCGACCTGTTCCAGGATCTCGCGGAGGCCGCGGATGTTGGCCTCGACCCATTGCGCCCTCCGGAACGCCTCGACCCGGACGACGTCCGTCGGGGGCGTGAGGCCCGTGAAGTCGGCCACCGCCAACTCGGCGGCCCGTACGGTGTCCTCCAGCCCTTGGCGGTCTTGATCGGTCGGGGGTGGGTCGTCCATCCCCCAGGAGGCGACGGCGATCCCGATCTGGCGAGCCAGCTCCCAGTTGATCGGGCCCGTGGAGGACAGGATCACCCGCTGGATCTCTCGCAGCAGCGGGACGTCGTTCAGCATGTCGCCGAACGGCACTTCGTTGGGCTCGTTCGAACCACCTTCCATACCATTCCATTCTAGGTTCGGGCCGTGAAAACCCCGTTCCTCGCAGGTTCGGGCAGCCGCAGGTGTTGGCTGAAGGCGCCACTAGAATCGGTCTCGTGCTCGACCAGGCCTTGGTTCGCGTGACCGACGCCCCGCTTGACGCCGCCGAGGCGCTGGCCTTCGTGGCCGACCCCGGTTCGGGCGGGACCGTGCTGTTCGCGGGGACGGTTCGCGACCATTCCCAGGCCGGAGCGGTCACGGGGCTGACCTACGAGGCCTGGGAAGAACGGGCCGTCACGCTGCTGGAGGCCCTCGCGGCCGAGCTGTTCCAACGCTGGCCGCTTCGGAAGGTGGCGTTGCTGCACCGGATCGGAGAGCTCACGGTCGGGGAGGTATCCGTGCTGGTGTGCTGCTCGGCGCCGCATCGCGCTGAAGCCTTCGAAGCCGCCCGTCATGGGATCGAACGCATCAAGCAGGACGTCCCCATCTGGAAGAAGGAGCGGCTCCTGACCGGCGAGGCTCACTGGGTGATGGGCTCGTGAGGGGATGAGCGTCCGAGACTTCGCCATCGACCTGGGGACGGCGAACACCCTCGTCTACCAGCACGAGAAGGGCATCGTGTTCAACGAGCCCACCGTGGTGGCCACGAACAGTCGCGATGGAAAGGTGCTGGCCGTAGGGAGAGAGGCCTGGGAGGTGGCAAGTCGGACGCCGGCGAACGTGACCGCCTCACGGCCGCTCCAGCGAGGCGCGATCACCGACTTCGAGGTGACCGAGCGGATGATGCGCCTGGTGTTCAAAGCGATCGGGATGCCTCGCTTCCCGAAGCCGAGGGTCCTGGTGTGTGTGGCCTCGGTGCTCACGCCGGTCGAGCGGCGGGCGGTCGAGGAGGCCATCACGGTGGCCGGGGCCCGCTCGGTCTCCCTGGTGGACGAACCCCTCGCCGCCGCGATCGGGGCCGGCCTTCCCATCCAGGATCCGGTGGGGAACATGATCGTGGACGTGGGGGGCGGGACGTCGGAGATGGCCATGGTCGCCATGGGCGGTCTGGTCACTCGCAAGGCCATCCGCGTTGGGGGATTCGACATGGACGCGGCGGTCCAGCGGTACGTCCGGAAGAGCTACGACGTGGCGATCGGGGAACTGGCTGCGGAACGCCTGAAGGTGGAGCTCGGCTCGGCATACCCGGCGGCCGAAAGCGGCGAGGCGGACGTCGCAGGGAGGGATCTCAGGACGGGGCGGCAGCGGACGCTCGTGGTAACCCCCGAAGAGATCCGGGAGGTCCTGAGCGATTGCGTGACGACCATCGTGGAGACCACCAGGGACTGCCTCTCGGAGAGCCCACCTGAGCTGGCCCACGATGTCCTGGAGACGGGCATCTTCCTCACGGGCGGCGGCGGGATGCTGAGGGGGCTGGACATGCGGATGGCCCAGGAGTGCGAGGTTCCGGTCCACCTCACGGAGCACCCCCTGGCGACGGTCGTCCTGGGCGCGGGACGGCTCTTGGACTACCTCCCGGAGTACCGCTCTGCCTTCCTGGCCGTGCACCGCGGGGGGTAGCGGGTGATCGACGTCGAACCCACGAAGACGAAGCCCGGCCGGCTTCGCAGTGGAAAGCTCGTCTATCTGCTCCCGGTGGTGACGCTCCTGTTCGTCCTGTCCCTGATCCGGTTGCCGTACTTCGTGCTCCGGCCGGGCCCAGCCCAGGATGTTGAGACCCTGATCCACATCAGCCAGCACCAGACGTTCCCCTCGCAGGGGCACCTGCTCCTCACCTCGGTCAGCTACTACCGGCCGAACGTCTATCAGGCAGTCGGAGCGTGGCTGGATTCGACGGAGGCGGTCGTTCCGGAGAAGGACGTCCTGGCCCCGGGGCAGTCCCAGGAGCAGGAGTTCCAGCAGGCCCTGTCCCAGATGGACACCAGCAAGATCGATGCCGCGGTTGTGGCCCTGACCCGGTACGCCGGATATCCGGAGCAGCACGGCCCCGGCCTGCTGGTCGAAGACGTCTTCGCCAAGACCCCCGCCGAAGGGAAGATCTTCGCCGGCGACGTGATCACGGCCGTCGACGGGCGGTCGGTGGATGACCCAGACCGCCTG
>JBKPGU010000165.1:0-1724 GCA_046729535.1 Actinomycetota bacterium | reverse complement strand
CTTCGTGACCGGAGATCGCCACGAGACCTGTGGTTCGTCGAGGTCGACGGCGTGCCCCTGGTGATCGATGTCTCGCTCGACGCAGGGACATCGGTGGAGGTCCGAGCCGAACTCCTGCGGATCGTGGAGTCCATCCGTATCGATCCTCGGTAGAGGCAATGGGGTGGGGGCCCCGCACCGGCCCCCGCCGGTGGCCGAAGGACCGAGCTACCGAACGATTCTCGTTGCGAACACGTGACGAAACGGTATCGAATGCGGTGAGGTGAGGGCCCGGTCCTTCACAGGGACCGGGCCCTCACCTACGCTTCGGTCCATGTTCAAAGGACGCGCGGCCATCGGGGTGGGCTCGCTGGCAGGCTCCCTCGTCCTGATCGCCATCGGGATCGCCTATTCCCTTCATCCCGACACCAGCGGCGAGCCGCCCGTGGAGCCCGTCGGTTGGTGGCTGGCGACCCTGGCCTTCATGGGAGCGATCGCTCTCGGGGTCACCGGCCTGTGGCAGTGGCGGACGAACGGAGGGATGCGCGTTCTGTTCCTGGTGCTGATCGCCGGCCTTTCGGCCATCTGGATCGCGGCCAACACGCTCGCCATCCTGGCCTACGGACAGGGACCGCCGGACATCCCGCGGGCGTTCCACTGGACGGGCCTCGCGATCAGTGCATCCTTGTTCCTGGCCGCGTTGGCGGACGCGTCGGTTTCGGTGTTTACCCTCCGGCCGTTCGCCCCAGCAGGGAGCGAGCCGGCGGCCTAGGCGAAGTCCTCCGGGCTCACCTGGTCGAGGAACTCCCGGAACTTCTCGACCTCCTGCTCCTCATCGTCGCGGATGACGATCGACGCCTCCGTGAGGACGTCCTCGTTGGCGAAGATGGGAACGTTCACCCGGACGGCCAGGGCGATGGCGTCGCTGGGCCGCGAGGAGATCTCGTACCGCGACCCGTTTTGCGCCATCTGGATGATCGCGTAGAAGGTCCCTTCCTTCAGCTCGGTGATGACGATGCGTTCGACGTGAACCCCGATCTCCTCCAGGACGTTCTTCATCAGGTCGTGGGTCATCGGACGGGCTGTCACGATCCCCTGGAGGGCGAACGCGATGGCTGTTGCTTCCATCGCGCCGATCCAGATGGGGAGATAACGCTCACCCTCGCGCTCCTTCAGCAGCACGATGGGCTGGTTGGTGGGGAGTTCGACGCGGACGCCGACGAGGTTGAGCTCGATCATGGCCTTGAGCCCACTGTACCCACGGAACTCAGGTCAGGCAACCGACACGCGCGTGGGCGGTCAGGGCGCGACCGGACGCTCCGTGGCCGACGCCCGGAGCAGCTCATCGAATGCTTCGCCCCGCTCTTCCAACAGCGAGCGGTCGGCCACGGCAAGGATCGCCCGGAGGTTCCGGTACCGTTCACCGTGGTCCAACCCGTATCCCACGACGAACCTGTCGGGACAGTCGAAGCCCCGGTAACGGATGTCGACGTTCGGGATCCGACGGACGCTCTTGTCCAGCAGCGCGCAGACCTCGATGGACCTGGGCTGGCGCGACCAGAGGGTGGTCAGCAGGTACGAGATGGTCAGCCCGGTGTCGACGATGTCCTCGACCACAACGACGTCCTCTCCTCCGATGTCCTGGTCCAGGTCCTTCATGATCCGCACCACACCTCCGGCTTCCTCTGAGTCGCGCCCGTACGGCGAGATCGACATGAAGTCGACGCGAGCGGGGAGGTCGATCT
>JBKPGU010000164.1:0-6418 GCA_046729535.1 Actinomycetota bacterium | reverse complement strand
GAACCGTTCGATCCGCCCTTCCTCGTCGGTGATGACGATGCCGAACTCCAGCGGATCCTCCACACGCTTGAGGGCGACGGTGACCGCGGCACTCTTCGACTCGTGGAACTTGACCAGATCCGTCAAGTCGACGTCGGTCAGCGAGTCGCCGGACAGGATGAGGACACGGTCCTCCCCTTCGAGGAGCGGTGCAGCGTTCTTGACGCTCCCCGCCGTGCCCAGCGGCTCCTCCTCGGTCGCGTAGGAGAGCGAGACACCCAGGTCGGAGCCGTCGCCGAAGAAGTTTCGGACGATGCTGGCCAGGAACTGGACAGTGGCCACGACGTCGGTGAAGCCGTGGTTTCGGGCGAGCCGAAGGATGTGCTGCATCATCGGTTGCCCGACGACAGGAAGCATCGGCTTCGGCTGGTTGCTGGTCAGGGGACGGAGCCTGGTGCCCTGGCCTCCCGCCATCACCACGGCCCTCATGTCGGGGAATGATAGCGGGGCGACCGTTGCGCTATTCGGGGACGTGGGGTCCGGAGGTGTCGGGCGGAGGCCGTGCCCCGGCCGCTTTGACGGCTGCCGCCACGTCGAACGCATAGATCGCGGCGGCCAGGTAGTAGGCCGTGATGCCGCCGGCAAAGATGGCCCAACCGATTGGGAGGGTGAGGCCGTGGAGCCACAGCCCGAACCGGCCCCAGGCGACGAGGGGGATGGCCACCATCAGGGCGAAGGTTGCGGCCTTGCCGATCCACCGAACGTCGAGACGAACCTTGTACCGGAACAGCACGACCGCCCCGGCCAGGATCACAAGCCCGTCCCGGACCAGGACCAGAAGCCCGGCCCATACCGGGAAGGCGTCCCTTGCCATCAGCGCGATGAGACCGGCGGCGATCGCCATCCGGTCGGCCACGGGATCGAGAACCTTCCCCAGGTTGGACACCTGGTCCGTATGGCGGGCGATGTAGCCGTCGATCCAATCCGTGGCGACCACGGCCGTCAGCAGAACCACCCCCGCCCCTTCCGTCCCGTGGTGCAGGATCAGCAGAACGAACACCGGGATAAGCAGGATCCGGACGCCCGACAGGAGGTTCGGAACGGTGGCAATGCGGGAGAGCGAGGCGTCCTCGGGTGCCCGCTCAGGGGACGGACCCATCACGCTTCGTCACCTCTCCCGACGAGTCGGGCCGGCCGGATTTGAACCGGCGACCTTCTGACCCCCAGTCAGACGCGCTAACCAAGCTGCGCCACGGCCCGAACGTCCACGATTCTACCGGCCGGCCCGCGACGCCGGACGCCTTCGCCGCGAAGCTCTCGTCCCTCCCCCGCCGCCGCGGAACGACAGGCGGACGGGGACTCCGTCGAAGCCGAATGCCCGGCGGAGCACGTGCTCGAGGTACCGCCGGTACGACGGATCGGGCGGCCTGCCGCCGAACAGCACGAACGTGGGCGGCCCGGCCGAGACCTGCGTGGCGTAGTGGAGGCGGCCGGTTCGTCGAGGAGGGGGATTCGAGGCGATCGCCGCCTCCAGCACCCTGTTCACGTCCGCGGTCGGGACCCGCTTGATCCAGGACTCGTGGACCTCCAGCAGCGACGGCGTGAGCTTGCCGACGCCAAGCCCGGTCAGGGCCGAGGTTCGAAGCACCGGGGTCCCGGGAAACACCTCCAGGGTCTCCTTCAGCTCCACGAAGCGATCCTGACGCTCCTCGCCTGGCACCAGGTCCCACTTGTTCAAAGCCACCGCCAGGCCCCGTCCGGCCTCCACCACCCTCGCCGCCACCCGTTTGTCGTCCCCCGTCACCCCCTGCGAGGCGTCGACGACGGCCAGAGCCACATGTGCCTCGTCGATCGCCCGCAGGGCCCGGACCAGGCTGTAGTACTCGACGTCCTTGGTCTTCACCACCGGCCGGAGCCCGGCAGTGTCGACGAACCGGAGGTCCCGGCCGTCCACCCGGAGGATGGAGTCGATGCTGTCCCGGGTCGTCCCCGGCGTCTCGTGGACCACGGTCCGCTCCTCCCTCACCAGCCGGTTGAACAGGGAAGACTTCCCCACATTTGGCCTTCCCACCAGACAGAAGCGAGCCTCATCCTCCACTTGAGGTTCGGTCCCTTCCGGGAGGAGGTCCAGGATCAGGTCGAGGAGATCGGCCGTTCCCCTGCCGTGCAGCGCGGAGACCGGAGCCGGATCACCGAGGCCCAGGCGGTGGAATTCCGCGGCGAGGGGCTCCTGGGACTCGGCATCCACCTTGTTGGCCACCACCAGGACCGGCTTAGGAGCCCTGCGGAGCTCCCGGGCCAGTGCCGCGTCCTCCTCCACGATGCCGGTGGAGGCGTCGACGACCAACAGGATGAGGTCGGCCGACTGGGAGGCATTCACAGCCTGCCGCACGACCTGCTCCTCCAGGCCCCTCGGGCGCCGGACGAATCCACCGGTGTCCACCAGCAAGAACGTCTTGCCGCCCCACGAGGTGGCGACCTCCAATCGATCACGGGTCACGCCGGCCGTCTCGTGGGCAATGGCGCGACGCTTCCCGACCAAGCGGTTGACCAGCGTGGACTTCCCGACGTTGGGCCTCCCCACCACGACCACCCTGGCCTGACCTCGTTCGGGCGCCGACCCGTCGCTCACTCCGGACCTCCAAGAACGGCGTCCACGATACGGGCGGCCGCAGCGAACACCTCGTCGCGGGACAACATGCTGGTGTCCAGGACGTATGCGTCCGGCGTGGGCTCCAGGGGGTTGGTCAGGCGATCGAGGGCGTCGCGCTCGCTCACGGCCTCGCCACCCCCCCGCTCTCGCTCTCGCCGGTCGGCCCGGATCGACGGCGGCGCCGACAGGAAGAACTTCACGTCGGCATCGGGGAATACAACCGACCCGATGTCGCGACCCTCCATCACAGAACCCCCTGCTCCCAGCTCACGCTGGGCTCGTCGCATGACCTCCCGCACTGAGGGGTGCCGTGATACGCCGGAGACGGCCTCCTCGACCTGCAGCGAGATCAGGGCGTCCACTGGTTCGGCGCCGTCGATCAGCAGTCTCGGCGTTCGTCCGTCTCCCAAGCCGAATCGGAGCTCGGCCGTCAGGCGAAGCAGATCATCGACGTCGTCCGGTTCGACGCCCCTCTCGATGGATCGCAGGGCCAGGGCCCGGTACATCAGCCCGGTGTTGATGTACGGGAGCCCCAACCGGCCGGCCAGGCGGGCCGCCAGGGTGCTCTTGCCGGATCCGGCTGGCCCGTCGATCGCCACCACCACCCCGCGCTTTCTGATCGTTCCGCTCACCGACATCGCCGGAAGCATGACACGGCCCGCGTCGCGTGAAGCCGAACCGGCTCCGAGGGGGGCGCGAGGCGAGACCATGCGGTGTGGTCCGGGCTTCGGTCGAGGGTTTCACGTGGAATTGTCACTCCGGCGGCCCGGGTCGAACCCTCGACCTCCACGCGAGGTCTCATCCGATGTCAGGCGCGCGGGCCGTTCTTCCTCGCTCCAGGGGTTGGGCTTCCGTGCCACTTAAGGGCGTGGGCGGCCGGGCGACCCCGGCCCCGGACGCTGCCGAACGGCTGCCCGCTCCAGTCCCGTGGCCCGGTAGAGCTCGGTGATCTCGGGCGCGAGCAGAGGCCGGGTGGTGCCCGGAGGCAACCGGCCGAGGTGAATGGGACCCTGGCGGACCCGGATCAGCCTGCGGACCGGGTGGCCCACCGCGTCCAGCATGCGCCGGACCTCGCGTTTCCTTCCTTCCGACATCACGACGGTCAGGGCCGACCGGCCGGGTGCCCGCTGCACGGGCTCGACCCGAAGAGCCTTCGCAACGCCGTCATCGAGCGCGATGCCCCGCACGAGCCGCCCGGCGGCGCTCCTCGAGAAGGCGCCGTCCACCTCGACCAGGTACTCCTTCTCCACGCCGTACCTCGGATGTTGCAGGCGATTGGCCAGCTCGCCGTCGTTCGTCAGCAACAGCAGGCCTTCGGAGTCTCGATCCAATCGCCCGACCGGGAAGACGCGGGGCCCCGGGGGGAGGAATCCGGCCAACGAACGACCGGCGTGTCGGTCGGCCAGGGTCGACGTGACGCCACGGGGCTTGTTGAAGGCGAAGTACCGGAGTTCCGGGTTCGCCGGGATGGGGATGCCGTCGACCGCGATGCTGGCTTTCGACGGATCCACCCGGTCTCCCAGATGGGCCACCCGGCCGTCGACGGTGACCCTCCCCTCGGCGATCAGCCCCTCGACCGAGCGGCGGGATCCGTAGCCGGCCCGGGCCAGCGTCCGCTGCAGTCGCTCCTCCGGGCTCGTCTCTGCTCCCCCCATCGCCTCCGGACCCGAGGCCGGCGGAGGTCGGAAGGAATGCTCAGTCCGACGAGGCGACCGGGGCTCGTTCGTCGCCGGCATCGCTGAGGAGCGGGGCGACCGGAGGAAGGTCGGCCAGTGAGGGCAGGCTGAGCCGCTCGAGGAATTCCACGGAGGTCCCGTACAGGACGGCCCGCCCAGGACCCTCGTCCCGTCCAACCTCCTCGACCAATCCCCGCTCCGCAAGGGCCCGGAGGACCCCGTCGGAGTCCACCCCGCGGATGCTCGAGACCTGATGACGGGTTACCGGCTGCTTGTACGCCACGATGGCGAGCGTTTCCAGCGAGGCTTTCGTGAGGCGGGCGTGCCGGTTGGAGAGCACGAACTGCCGGACGTACGGCGCAGCTTCCGGGTGGGTCATCAGACGCCACCCGCCCGCCACCTCGCGCAGGACGATCCCCGAGCTACGATCCTCCAGCTCCCCCGCCATGGCCCGAAGGATGCCGTCGACCTCCCGCCTGCCGACCTCCACGGTCTGGGAGAGAACGGCGGCCGTCAGGGGTTCGTCGGCCACGAACAGGATCGCCTCGAGGGCCTGCCGCACCTCGGGCGAGGGCGAAGCGTCAGTCATCCCCAACCTCCCGTGCTCGTCGGTTCGGGCTCGGGGGCGGCGGGTCGGCGCTCGTCCTCAACGCTTTCCGCGCCTCCCTGCCACCGCACCCGGATGTCGCCGAACAGCTCGGCTTGCGCCAGATCGACCTTGCCGTCCCGGTAGAGCTCGAGGAGGGCCAGGAAGCGCATGACGACCTCGATCCGCTCCTGCCGGTCCGTCAACAGGTCGCTGAACCTCGCCTCGCCCATTTGGACCAGCAGGTCCTGCACATCTCGCAGGGCGTCGCCCAGCGAGGCCCGGATCGGCGTGACGTGGGAGAGATCAACGCCCGGCAATGGGGCAAGGGCCGCGGCAGCGGCTTCCCGGAGCAGCTCCACGGTCAGCTTCTCCATCACGTCCGGGTACAGGTGGGCGAACTCGGCGGGCGGACCGGCGTTCCGGGGGCTCATCAGGTCGGCCCGCTCCATCTGCCCGGCCAGCCACGTCGAGACGCGCCGGAACGCTGCCAGCTCGAGGCTTCGGGCGTAGACCAGATCCGGAGAGGTCCCTCCCAGCAGGTCCTCCTCGGTCTCCACCACGGCCCTGGGCAGGAGCCGCCCCACCTTCAACTCGAGGAGTGCCGCGCAGACCGCCAGGAACCACGTGGCCTCCTCGAGGTTCCACATGGGAAGCGCTTCAAGGCCTCGGGTGAGAAACGCCTCGGTGACCCGGGCCACGGGCAGGTCGCACACGTCGAGCTTCTGTTCGAAGATCAGGTCGGCCAGCAGCCGGAACGGCCCCGAGTACAGGGGCAGATCGACCACGAACTCCTGCCGCGCTTCGTTCACGTCGCTCGCCTCACGGAGGGACTCGATCGGACCAGGCCGATGCTACCGTGCCCGCCCGGAGCTTCAATCACCCCAGGCGCCTGGCACCGGCACCCGTGGTGTGCTCCGGCTGGTCAGAAGAAGCATTCGCCCCCGGCCGTCATCTGGCAGATCCCGTTCCCGATGGCCTTGACGAAGGCGAAGATCGGGCCGTTGAAGATGAAGAAGATGACCAGGATGAACAGGGCGCCGTACTGGTCCAGGTTGGCGTAGACCTCGCGGGCTCGACCTGAGAGGAAACGAGCCACCACCCTCGCCCCGTCGAGTGGAGGCAGAGGAACCAGGTTCATCGCGGCCAGCGTCACGTTCACGATCAGGGCGTCGACCAAGAACCGGCCGAGCTCCCCACTCACGCCGGCCCGGAGGAGCCCTCCCAACCCAAAGGCCAGGATGACGTTCGCCACCGGCCCGGCCAGGGCGATGGCCACGGCATTGCTCTCCGGCTTCTTGAGGTTCCACGGACTCAGAGGTTGAGGCTTCGCGTAGGCGAAGATGAGGAAAACGGCCTTCCCGAACAGCACCGGCAGGAGAAGTATGCCCGGCAGCAAGAGCGTACCGAAAGGGTCAACGTGAGGTCGAGGGTCGAGGGTGAGGCGTCCTGCCTGCTTGGGCGTGTGATCTCCCAACCGGAGGGCCACCAGGGCGTGCGCGTATTCGTGCACCACGAGGCCCC
>JBKPGU010000163.1:0-8011 GCA_046729535.1 Actinomycetota bacterium | reverse complement strand
CGCGTCGTGCAGTTCCCGGGTCCGGTTGGATGTGATGACCACGGCCGGAGGTCGTTCGGCCCGGATCCTCCCGGGCGTCCTCATCGCCGGGGTCGACGTCAGCGGGATGACCCGGTCGGAGGCGGAGACGGCCCTTCGGCCTTCCATCGCGGAGATCCTCGATCGCTCGATCGACGTCGAGGCCGGCGGGAAGACGTGGCACTTCACGGCCGAGGAGCTCGGAACGAGCGTCGATGTGTCGGACGCCCTGGATGAGGCCTTCGCGCTGAGCACGGATATGAGCTGGACGTCCCGGCTGAAGCACCGGCTGTTCGACGATCCCCTGAACGAGCGGTTCGACATCTCCGTCAGCTACGAACGCGGCATCGTGGCCGGCTTCGTGCGGAGCGTGGCCCGAAGCATCCACAAGGCCCCCAAGATGGCCAGCCTCGACTTCATCGACGGCAGGCTCGTCGTTCAGCACTCCAAGCCCGGGACGGCGCTGGTGGCCCGGCCAGCGGTGGGGTCCGTCATGGATGCGCTTCGGGACAGCGTGGCTTCGGTCACCCTTGCGACGAAACCGCTCCGGCCCGCGGTGACCGACGACACGCTGGGGATGACCATCATCGTGCGGATCTCGGAGAACCGGTTGTTTCTGTACGACGGGCTGAAGCTGGTGAAGACCTATCCGGTGGCGACGGCGAAGCCGGGATACGAGACCCCCCTCGGACACTGGACGATCATCAACAAGCGGATCAACCCGACCTGGGTCAACCCCGCCAAGGACACGTGGGGGGCGAACGAGCCCGATTTCATCCCGCCCGGCCCGGACAACCCGCTGGGGACGAGGGCGCTCGACCTGGACGCCTCGGGCATCCGGATCCACGGGACTCCCGATGACGCATCCGTGGGCACGTACGCCTCACACGGGTGCATCCGGATGCATATCCCCGACTCCGAGGATCTGTTCGGCAGGGTCGATGTGGGCGCCCGGGTGATCATCGTCGAGTGACGGACCCCGGATCGGTTGACCGCCAACCACCTCCGGAGGCCGAACGGCGGGACCTCTCCGTGACGGCCACGGGGGAGATCCCCCCCGTGGCCACCGGGGTGAGCAGGGGGGTCGGCTAGAATCGGCCGCGATGGCGGCCGACCTTCGTGTCATCTTCAAGGCGTACGACGTTCGAGGCATCTATCCGGCCGAGTTCGACGAGGACGTGGCCTTCCGCATCGGCCGGGCTTTCGCCGAATGGCTTCCGGTCCAGGGGATCGCCGTGGATCGGGTGGTCATGGGCCGGGACGTTCGTCTGTCGTCGCCAGATCTTTCCGATGCGTTCGCCGAGGGTGTCATGGGAGGCGGCCTGGGGATCGCCGACCTCGGGCTCTCCACCACCGACATGGTCTATTTCGCCTCGGGCCGACTGTCCTTGCCGGGTGCGATGTTCACGGCCAGCCACAATCCGCCCCAGTACAACGGGCTCAAGCTGTGCCGTCCGGGGGCCGCCCCGGTCGGCATCGAGAGCGGTCTCGCGGAGATCCGCGACCTGGCCGGCCGAGAGGGTTTGGAACGCCGCCCAGCCGTCGGGCGGCGCGAGTCGGTCGACATGCGGGAGACCTATCTGGAGCACGTCCTGTCCTTCGCCGACCTCGAGGCGCTGGCGCCTCTGGCGGTGGCGGCGGACGCGGCGAACGGGATGGCCGGCCTGGTCGTTCCGTCGCTGTTCGAACGCCTGCCCTGCAAGCTGATCCCGCTGTACATGGAGTTGGACGGTACGTTCCCGAACCACCCGGCAGACCCCATCGTCCCGGAGAACCAGGCTGACGTGAAGCGGGCCGTCACCGAGAACGGCGCCGACCTCGGGTTGGCGTTCGACGGTGACGCCGACCGGGTGTTCCTGGTCGACGAGCACGCCCAAGGAGTCAGCGGATCACTGGTGACGGCGCTGGTGGCCGAGGGGATGCTCGAGCGCTATCCGGGCGCGAAGGTCCTCTACAACATCATCTGCTCTCGAACCGTCCCCGAGGTCATCCGGGAACACGGCGGTGAGCCCATCCGGACCCGGGTCGGCCACTCGTTCATCAAGGCCGTCATGTCCGAGACCGGGGCAGTCTTCGGTGGCGAGCATTCCGGTCATTACTACTTCCGGGACCACTACAACGCGGACTCGGGGCTGGTGGCCTCCATGGTGGTCATGGACCGGATGTCGAAGACTGCCAAGCCGCTTTCCGAGCTGCTGGCTCCGCTTCGGCGGTGGCACGACTCCGGCGAGATCAACACCGAGGTCTCCGACCAGCAGGCGATGATGGAGAGGATCTCCGAGCTGTACCCGAAGGACAGCCAGGACCGTCTGGACGGTCTGACGGTGGAGTTCGAGGACTGGTGGTTCAACGTTCGCCCGTCGAACACCGAGCCGCTGCTTCGGCTGAACGTCGAGGCCCGGACCGAGGAGCTGCTGAAGGAGAAGACCGCCGAGGTGCTCGCGTTGATCAGTGGCTGATCGGCGCCGCCACCACGCCGACTCGAGGAGGGATCCGCGTTGCCTGTCGACAAGGAGTTGCTGGAGATCCTGGTGTGTCCGAACTGCCATGGGGACATCGAATACCTGCAGGATCAGGAACGGATCGTGTGCAAGAAGTGCGGGCTTCGCTATCCAGTGCGGGACGGCATCCCGGTGATGCTGATCGACGAGGCGGAGAAGCCCGAGGGCTCCTCGTGACGAAAGGGCCGAACGGGACCGGCAGCCGGTGCTGGTGACCCACCGGACCCTTGACGACCCGGTCTCCATCAACGCCGTCGACCGGAGCGGGATGCTGGCGGTGGTGGCGGACCTGGGAAGGCAGCTCCGAACGGGCTTCGAGGCCGGAAGGGGAGCCGCCGGCCTGCCCGACCGTTCCGAGGTGAGCTCGGTGGTCGTGTGCGGCATGGGGGGATCGGGCATCGCTGGCGACGTGGTGCGCTCGCTGCATGCCGGTGCCGCCCGCGTCCCGATCGCCGTCTGGAAGGCCCACGGGCTCCCCGGTTGGTGTGTCCCTGGGACCCTGGTCGTCGCCGTTTCCTACTCGGGCAACACCGAGGAAACGTTGTCATCCTTCGACACCGCCATCGACCGCGGCGCCTTCGTGGTGGCCATCAGCTCGGGAGGGGCCCTCGCGAAACGAGCATCGGACGGAGGCCGTCCCCACGTCGCCGTCCCCTCCGACATTGGGATGCCGAGGGCGGCGGTCGGGTACCTGGCCGGCGCTGCCCTGGGGGTGCTCGAAGGTGCTGGCCTCGCGCCATCGGTCGAGGACGCCCTGGACCGTGCGGCGGCCCTCGCCGACGACCTCTCGCCCCGGTTGGGTCCCGACCGGCCCATCGCCGACAACGAGGGCAAGGAGCTGGCGCTATGGCTGGCTGGCCGAGTGCCCGTCATCTGGGCCTCGGACGCCGTAGCCGAAGCGGCCGCCCTTCGATGGAAGAACCAGATGAACGAGAACGCGAAGATCCCCGCGTGGTGCTCGGTACTGCCGGAGCTCGACCACAACGAGATCGAGGGATGGGGTCCGGGCACCGGCGCGCCGTTCGGGCTGGTCGTCCTGCGCCGTGCGGTCGAGGATCCTCACACGGCGGAGCGCGTCGAGGCGTCGCTGGATGCCGTCCGCGGATCGGGCCTGAGCATCCGACAGGTGTGGGCCGAGGGCGCGTCGCCGCTCGAGAACCTGTTCTCGCTGATGATGAAAGCCGACTTCGCCAGCATCTATCTGGCCGTGCTTCGCGGTGTCGATCCCACCCCGGTACCCGTCTTGATTGGCTTGAAGGAACGACTGAGGTCATGAGCGCCCCCGCGCCTCAGGAAGGCCGTCCCGGGCCCACCGACGATTCGGCGAACGAGGCGGCCTCGCTTGTCCGCGACCGCTCCCGGATCGAGCCTGCGGTGGCGCTGGTCCTCGGGTCCGGCCTGGGGGACGCGGTTGCCGCTGATGTCCAGGTCGAGCAGGAGTTCGCCTACGAGTCCCTGCCGGGATTCCCTTCGCCCAGTGTCCCCGGCCACCCCGGGAGGCTGGTCATGGGCGACCTGTACGGCGTCCCGGCGGCCGTCTTTCGAGGCAGGATCCACTATTACGAAGGGCACGGGATCCTGGCCACCACGCTGATCTCCCGTATGACTGCGGCGCTGGGCGTGGAGACCCTGGTCCTGACCAACGCGGCCGGGGGGCTCGACCGATCGATGCGGGTAGGGCAGCTGATGATCATCGAGGACCACATCAACCTTCTGGGGGTCAATCCCATGACCGGGTGGAGGTTCCCGGACGGGCAGCCGGCCTTCGTCGATCTGTCGTCGGTCTACTCGCCTGCGCTTCGGGCGCTGGTCCGGGAAGGCGCAGCAGGCACGCGGATCGACGTGGCCCACGGCGTGTACGTGGCGCTTCCAGGACCATCCTACGAAACGAAGGCAGAGACCGCGTTCCTTCGAGGAGCGGGGGGCGACGCCGTTGGGATGTCCACCGTGCCCGAAGCCGTGGCGGCCGTCGCCTTGGGGATGGAGGTCCTGGGCATCTCGTTGATCTCGAACGTGGCCGGTGCAGAGGCGAGCCACGAAGAGGTGGTGGAGGTGGGGAAGCTGGCAGCTGAGGACCTTCGGGCCATCCTCGCCTTCGTCGTGCCGCGGCTGGCGGATGCCGGAAACCGTGAGATGGTGAGCGAGAACGAGAGGAGCAAGCATGGACTGTGACGTGAAGGACATCGCGCTGGCCGAGAAAGGCAAAGCCCGGATCGAGTGGGCGGACCAGGAGATGCGGGTGCTGGCCCAGATCCGGGAGCGGTTCGAGAAGGAGAAACCGCTGCAGGGCATCCGGATCGGGGCGTGCCTCCACGTCACGACCGAGACGGCGAACCTGATGCGAACGCTGGTGGCAGGCGGGGCCGAGGTGGCCCTGTGCGCGTCGAACCCGCTCTCGACGCAGGACGACGCGGCGGCCGCGCTGTGCGAGTACGAGTCGATCGACGTCTACGCCATCAAGGGCGAGGACAACGAGACGTACTACCGGCACATCACGGCCGTCCTCGATCATCACCCGCACCTGACCATGGACGACGGGTGCGACCTGGTGACGATGCTCCACAAGGAGCGGCCAGACCAGTTGCCCGAAGTCGTCGGGGGAACCGAGGAGACCACCACAGGCGTGATCCGCCTCCGGGCCATGGCCGGCGAAGGCGTCCTGGCGTATCCGATCGTGGCCGTGAACGACGCCGACACCAAGCACCTGTTCGACAATCGGTTCGGTACCGGTCAGTCGACCATCGACGGGATCATCCGGGCCACCAACCTCCTCCTGGCCGGGCGGACCGTGGTGATCTGCGGGTACGGTCAGTGTGGCCGGGGTGTGGCCTCCCGGGCGCGCGGGATGGGGGCGCGGGTCGTGGTAACCGAGGTCGATCCGCTCCGGGCCCTGGAGGCCGTGATGGAAGGCAACGAGGCGATGCCGGCCCGGGAGGCGGCAAGGGTCGGCGACATCTTCGTCACGGTGACCGGCGACAAGAGCGTCCTGACCCGAGAGCACTTCGAGCTGATGAAGGACGGCGCCGTGCTGGCGACCTCGGGCCACTTCGACGCCGAGATCGACAAGGTGGCCCTGGCCGACATGGCCACGAACGTCCGTCGGATCCGCGAGTTCGTCGACGAGTACCAGCTGGAGGACGGCCGGCGACTCAACCTCCTGGGGGAGGGGCGGTTGGTGAACCTTGCCGCCGCAGAAGGGCATCCGGCCGCCGTCATGGACATGTCTTTCGCCAACCAGGCCCTGTCGGTCGAGTGGATCGTGAAGGCGGCGAAGGAGTTGGAGCCCAGGGTTTATGGCGTACCGGAGTCCATCGACAAGGAGGTGGCGCGCCTGAAGCTGGCCGCGATGGGCGTGGAGATCGACCGGCTCACCGAAGAGCAGGCGAAATATCTCGCCTCGTGGGAGCAGGGCACCTAGCGGATGGAACGTCTCGAGCAGTTCCGGTCGGCGGGCCGGACGCTGTTCTCATTGGGCCTGGTCAAGGGGACCGAGGGGAACCTGTCCACGTTCGACGGGACCACCTTCTGGATCACCAAGGCCGGGGCTCCCCTGAGCGATCTCGCGGACGACGCGCTGGTGGGCGGCGGGCTCGAAGACCGGATCCCCGACGCCTCCAGCGACGTGAATGTGCATCGATCGACCTACGAGGCGCGCGGCCCGGGGGCGCTGGTCCACGCGCACCCGCCGGGGACGGTGCCCGAGGGCGGCGGGGGGCCGGGCGAACACGGGATCTACGTGTTCGCACCGACGCTCCAGGAGGCGGCCGAAGATGCCGTTCGGCAGGCGAGGGCGATGGAGGGCGTGGATCGGTGAAGGAGCTTCGCCGGGTGATGTCGGACATATCGTCGGAGGGCGCTGGTCGATGAGGGCCATCGAATGGCGCGGCGACCGCGTTCGCGTGCTGGACCAGCGAAAGCTCCCCCACGAAGAGGCCTATCTGGAGGCCACCGACCCAGAAGAGGTCGCCGAGGCAATCCGATCCCTGGCCATCCGGGGTGCTCCGCTGTTGGGGATCGCCGCGGGGTTCGGGCTGGCCCTGGCTGCCATTCGATCCGAAAGCCCCACCGCGCGTGACGTGGTGCGAGAGATGGAGTCGGCAGGCGATCGGCTCATCGGGAGCCGCCCCACCGCCGTCAACATCGCGTGGGCCGTGGAGCGGGTGCTTTCGGCAGCACGCTCGGCCTCCGATTGTTCCGGAGGCTCGTTGCGGACGAAGGCTGTGGACGAGGCGCTGGCGATCGCGGCGGAGGACGAAGCGGCGTGTGTCGCCATCGGCCGCCTGGGCTCCGGGCTCGTGCCGGAACGGGCGAACGTGCTCACCCACTGCAATACCGGCGCCCTGGCGACGGGCGGGCCCGGGACGGCGCTCGGGATCATCGTCGCCGCCCACGAGTTGGACAAGGAGATCCATGTCTGGGTCCCTGAGACCCGTCCGGTGCTCCAGGGGGCCAGGCTGACCGCATGGGAGCTGCAGCGGTTGGGGATCCCCATGACCCTGGTGGCGGACACGGCCCCGGGCACCCTGATGGCGGGAGGAAAGGTCGACGTGGTGGTGGTGGGCGCCGACCGTATCGCGGCGAACGGGGACGTGGCGAACAAGGTCGGGACCTACCAGCTGGCCGTCCTGGCCAAGCGTCACCGGATCCCCTTCTACGTGGCGGCTCCGGTCTCGACCGTCGACCTCTCCACGCCCACCGGCTCGAAGATCGAGATCGAAGACAGAGACCCGGCTGAGGTCACCGCCCCCCTTGGGGTCTCATTCGCCCCAGCGGGGACGCCCGCGGCCAATCCTGCCTTCGACGTGACGCCGGCCTCCCTGATCCGGGCCATCGTCACCGAGCGAGGCATCGCTGAGCCGCCCTTCCGTTCGTCACTCCGAAGGCTGACCCGCGGGTTCGGCGAGGCCGATCGCAACTGCCCGCCCTGGTCGCGCGAGGGGCAGACCCTGAAGAGACCTTCGGACGGGCTCGGGAAGCATGACCATGCCCCCTGACGAGCGAGCGGAGGAGCGGTTGCCGGTCCAGGTCCAGACCCGGTACGAGCGATTCCCTGCTTCCTTGAAGGGCGCCTTCGTGATGCGCGGCGCCGACGGAAACCCGCACGCGGTCCGGATCGAGGCCGCCCGGGTGGCGCGCATCCCGAGCGGCCCGGCGAAGCCGTTCGGGTTCGAAGCCGGGATCGTCGACGTGGCTCCGGGCAGGGACCTGTTCGTCCCGTTCGAAGCGCCGGTGTCCGAGATCGACCCAGGCTGGTATGTGGTGGAGTCCACCATCCGGGTCGACAGCGGTCACACGTTCGTCTTCGCCAGCCGGCCTTTCGTCATCCCCTGGCCTCGGCACGACGTCCGGCGGGGCACGATCGCTGTCGAGCGGACGGTCGGGGCGGGGAAGTCGAACGTGCACATCGACCGCGTCGAGTTAGGAGGGGACGCGGCCGCCGTCGTGTGGTGGCCGGAGGATCGAGGGGCCGCTGGCACGGCGGACCATGGGCC
>JBKPGU010000162.1:0-2902 GCA_046729535.1 Actinomycetota bacterium | reverse complement strand
AGGGTAGAACGAGGGCATGAAGTTCGTCGACGACACCGTGGAGCGGCTCGACCGGTTCCAGCAGAGCCATCCGTGGGCGGCGTTCCCGATCGCCGTGTTCAAGAAGTTCGGGGACGACCGGACCGGCAACCTTGCCGCGCTGATCGCCTACTACGGGTTCTTCTCGCTGTTCCCCTTGCTGCTGGTGATGGTGTCGATCCTCGGGTTCGTCATCGGAGGGAACCCCAGCTTGCGGGCCTCGATCATCGATTCCACGCTCGCCCAGTTCTCGATCATCGGAGACCAGATCAGGCAGAACGTGAAGGCGCTGTCAGGACCCAGCGCGGGCGTGGGTTTGGGCGTGGGGACCGTGGTCGCCCTCTGGGCCGGGCTGGGCGTGACGCAAGCGGCCCAGACTGCGCTGAACGACATCTGGGACGTTCCCATTAAGGGACGGCCGAACTTCTGGCAGTCGAGGCTTCGCGGGCTCATCATGCTGGCCGTTCTCGGAACGATGACCTTGGCGTCGGCCTTCCTGTCTGGCCTCGGCACGGCGACCGGTGAGCTCGGGGTAGCGTTGCGGATCGTCGGGCTCCTCGGCTCGGGCGTCATCAACTTCGCCGTCTTCCTGATTGCCTACCTTGTCCTGACCCAGCGCGATGTGTCTTGGCGCACCGCCTTCCCGGGAGCGCTTTTCGGGGCCGTCGCGTGGACGGGGCTGTTGGCCATCGGGACGCTGTACGTGAGTCACACGCTCAAGGGTGCCACGGAGGTCTACGGGTTCTTCGGCTTCGTCCTTGGGCTGCTGGCCTGGATCTACCTTGGCGCCCAGATCCTGTTGCTGGGGGCCGAGATCAACGTGGTCCGGGCGAAACACCTGTGGCCGAGGAGCTTGAAACAGCCTCCGCTGACCACGGCCGACAAGCGCACGCTCGCCCGAAAGGCGGGCGTGGAGGAACGCATTCCCCCGGAGTCGGTCGACGTGACCTTCCAGCAGTCGCAAGCCGGCGAGTCCGGCTGAGCACCCCTGGGCCGAGAACCATCAGCCTCCATCGGAGCTTGGCTCGGCGCCGTGCGGGTGATCCACCAGGTATGACGACCGTTCGGCGGGCTCGGAGAGCTTCTGTTGACGCTTGTCTGAGGGGGGTGGGATAGTGCAGTCTCCGTGCCCGCCCGAGGTGCGGGGTTGAAAGGGGTTCCAATCGCAGACATCGAGGTCGGAGCGGTCGTCGATGGGACCGTGCAACGCATCACCCCCTATGGGGCGTTCCTCCAGCTCGACGACGGCAAGGTCGGCCTGGTCCACATCTCCGAGATCGATCGAAACTACGTTCGGAACGTGGAGGAACACCTCCGGCTGAACGATAAGGTCCAGGCCAAGGTGGTGGCCATCAAGGAAGACGGCAAGATCGACCTCTCCATCAAGGCCCTGCAGGACCCCGCCCCCCGCATCGACCGCCGTTCCGGCAGGGACCCCGAGTTCGAACAGAAGCTGAAGCGCTTCATGCGACAGTCCGAGGAACGCCAGGTCGACTTCAAGCGCTCGGTCGAGAACAAGCGCAAGTGACGAGGTAGGTCCGGGCCGGTCCGAAAGGGTTCGTCTAAGCCCATCTCCGCAGGTCCGCGGGGGTGTGACAAAACCGTCAAGGCGACCGCCTGCGGCGATTCTGGCGATGCGGTTCTAGCAAACGCGTTAGCAGGGTCAGCGGCCGAACGCCTCCTCAAGCATCTCCGCGATCCGCAACCCGCCGGCCGCCCCAGGATGACGAGACGAAGGGTTCGAGGGGCTTGCCCTCGGCTGCCCTGAGCATGGCGGCAGCCTGTTCCGCTCCAGGTGGCTTCCGGCGCCCGGTACCTCGGCCGCTTGATCCCGGCGGCTGGATTCACGGACAGAGCGCCCGTCTCCTTCACCGCGTACGAGAACAGCCCTGACGCCACCGCGTGGCATAGGGCGGCTCGGGATGGCGACATTGACCGGTACATCGCCTTCAGGTGCTCCCCCTCCTCGCTTCCTAGCTTCGGGGCGATCTGACCGGCCTCGTCGGCTTCGGCGGCCTCCCCGAGGTCACTCGCCGTGCTTGCTCGTGGTCAAGATGGACCGCCGGCGTACCCTCCGCGACGATGACCTCGTTTTCAGCGGGGCGTCAGGAAGAAGGCCGGCCAGAAGCCGTACGACAACTTCAACGTCGTGACCGAATCCGGCGGCCGGGAAGTCAGCTTCACCAGGCTTGCCAAGGTGGAAGACGCGTCAACCGGCCCGTCCCTCACGGACGATCTCGGCACCACGTCGAACACCGATCAAGGTAGGTGCCACGGCCAGCGCTTGATCCGCCGCGGATACACCTCGGTGTCGGTGGAGTTGCTGACAACACCATCGTCTCCGTGTCGCTGACCACCCACACGCCGGCGCTCCGGTCGGCCGGACTCCTCGTCGACGGCCTCGCCGGCCATGCTCTCGTTCCGGTCGGAACTGTCGAGCTCGAACGTTGACTCGAGGCGCCAGCCGAAATGGGCTCCGTCCCCGCCCTAGTGGGCGTCTGGCCAAGGAGCAACGTCCACCTCATTGCCCTCAGGATCGGCGAGCGTCCACCACTGTGGCGCGTGCGCGTCGTTGACGATGCGGCCACCGGCAGCCAGGGCCGCATCGATGCGGGCCCTCGCCTGGTCCTCGGGGAGGTAGAGATCGATGTGGATGCGGTTGCGCTGCGGGCGCGGAGCGTCCATCTGCTGGAACCAGAAGGTCGGCCCCTCGAAGTGTGGGTCCATCACTACGTCGAAGACCTGCACGTACCCGAGGACGGCCCCCCAGAAGGGCATCACGTCAGGGATGACGAGCGCATCGATCGCGATCTGATACGACTGCAGCCCCGCCTGGTCGGTGGGGAGACCGAGTTCACCGGCGGCCGCCGAGATCTCTCCGGCG
>JBKPGU010000161.1:0-3355 GCA_046729535.1 Actinomycetota bacterium | reverse complement strand
GACGATGCCCGGACGGTCGTCGCCCCCCACCGTGGACAGTGCAACGCCCATCCCCACGAGCCGATTGACGAGGGTTCCGGATCGGAGCGACGCCGTGGTATGGGTGGGCATGCCGGCGGGCTTCGAAACGACGATCAGCCCCTCGTCCCGGTGGACGACGGGCACGCCCCCGGCCTCAGGTTCCGGGGCCCGGAGTCCCGGGATCTCTCCCGAGATCGTCTCGCCACCCGCCAGCCGAAACGACTTCGGCCTGGCGACCCCATCGACCTCGATCAGGCCCTCGGCGATGGCTCGTTGCACGTCGGCCCTCGCCACCCCCAGTTGCTCTGCGACGACCGCATCCAGGCGGCCGGGCTCGGCAACGAACGACCATCGGGTCACCGAGGATCGGGTTCGGGCTCCGGCCGGGACACAGGTTCGGCCGGTGCGGTGGGTGCACCGGGACCGGGGACCCTTGCCTCGCGCCGCAAGCCGACGAACGCCAACAGGAGCGCCCCGATCACGATGCAGGAATCCGCGGCGTTGAACACCGGCCAGACGTGGAAGTCGACGAAGTCGACCACACGGCCGGAGATGCCCGGGCCCCGGATGATCCGGTCGGTCAGGTTCCCCACCGCGCCGCCCAGGACCAGCCCCAGAGCCACGGCCGACAGGACGGAGGTCAGCCGCAACGAGGTTGCCAGGATCACCGCGCAGACCACGATCGAGGCGAGGAAGAACACCCAGGGGTGATCCGGGAACAGGGAGAACGCGCCCCCCGAGTTGGTGGCGAACCGCAGCTGCACCACCTTGGGGACGACGACGATGGGTGGACGTCCGGCCAGATGATCCTCGGCCAGCGTCTTGGTCAGCCGGTCCAGGCCATAGGCGGCGGCCCCCACGGCGAGGAGAAGAGCGGCCGGCGGCCAGCCTCTCCGCGCCACGCCGTCAGCGGACGCGCTCTTCGGCCTGCTTGTCCTTGATGCAGAGGTTCGCGTAGGGCAGCGCCTTCAGCCGAAGCTTCTCGATCGGCCTTCCGCAACGGTCGCACCGACCGTACGTGCCCTCGTCGATCTTCGCGAGGGCCTTGTCGATCCGCTCCATGAGGTCCCGGAGGTTGTTGACCAGCGACAGGTCGCGCTCGCGCTCGAACGTGGCGGTCCCAGCGTCGGCGTACTCCTCGTCGAACCCCATCTCACCGGTGAGGTCCGACTGGTTCGTGGCGAACGTCTGTTCCTCCAGCTCGTCCAGCTGGGCCTGGAGGTCCCGACGCTCCGCCAGGAGCGCGTCCTTCTGGTCGTTGATCTCTTTCTTGGATAAGGTTGACTTGGTCGTAGCCATCTAATCATTCCGACTCGAAATCCGGCGGACGGTAGCATCCGGGTGGTGCGCCCGCAAAACACGGAACCCTCTCGATGATACAGGCCCCTCGGATGGGAACCCCTCCGATGACCTCACGGTCCGTAGTTCTACGTAACCCAACTCCGTGATTGATCGTATTGCCGCTGGTAGACCCCCCTCCATAGGCTCGGCACCAAGGGGCGGACGATCGAAGACGAACGCCGATCGATGAGCCTGGCCGGCGGCTTGGTGGAGCGGGCGCAGCCGTGGTGGCGGCGGACCCTTCCCACCGTGGATCGCCTCCCCGAGGACGTCTGGATCTCTCGCCACCGTCTGATCCGGGGGGTGGTTTGGGGGTATGCCCTGCTCCTCCCGATGTACGGAGTGGCCCTGGACCGGCGTCCGTGGGTCGTTCTCCTGAGCGGCCTGCTCCCGGCGGCGGCGGCCATCGTGGCCGGCTTCCCGAACCGCCGTCTGGCGTCGATGGCCGCCACCGTCGGCCTGCTCATACCGTCGGTCTTCTTCGCCGGTTTCACGCGAACCCCCGACTACGCCATCCAGTTCCACTGGCTCGCCTCGCTGATGCTCGCCTGGCTGTACCGGGATCCCCTGCTGTTCCCCATCGCCCTGGGCATGGTCCTGGTCGAGTATGCGGTCCATCGCGAGGCGGTCCGGGCCCTCGCCGAGATGGGAGTGGTCCTGGTCATGGCGGCTACCAGCCTGGCGAGCTGGGCGCAGTACGAGGCCAGGGGCCTGCGCCACTCGATCGCCGAGCCCGAGGTAATCAAGGCCCTGGCCAGGGAGTTCAAGAAGGCGTCCGAGGAGCTTGGACTGGAGGAACGAAAGGCGAATGTCGTCCTCAGCTTGGCCGTCCTGCGGGTCTTGAAGAAAGCCTGAGCGGTCCCGGAACGGGAAGCTGGCCGATCAGCCCCTGCGATGATCCAGCAGGGGTCCCAGCGCCGTCCAGAGCTCGTCGGCGTCCTCCCCCAGACCGTCCGCCAGGGCGCGCACGATGGCCCTGAGATCGGCGGCCCGAGGCTCACGCCGGTCATGGAAGATGCCCCACAGGGTGGCGTAGGGAACGCCCGATTGCTGCGAGAGCTCGGAGAGCCGCTTGGTCGAGCGAAGTCGCCAGACGGTCAGAAGCTCACCGAGCGAGCGAAGCGAATATTGGTTGCCTTGGTCGATCTCCATTGCCCCCTCCATCTCTCGGCGCAAATTGCACTCCACCGGGCAGGGCAGAGTCAACATTCCCTGAGAAATCCGTATCCCTCATCTTGCTCCATGGCTGACCTATAACCACCCATGGATGGGATGCCGTGGTGTACCCAAACGTGTGGTGAGAGCAGACGCCCCTGCAGGGCTACTGGGCACTTGCCCATCTGGCCCTATCCACGTGTGGATACAGG
Source organism: Actinomycetota bacterium (assembly GCA_046729535.1). GTDB lineage: Bacteria > Actinomycetota > UBA4738 > UBA4738 > UBA4738 > JBKPGU01. The sequence goes on along the minus strand of JBKPGU010000161.1, from coordinate 626 downwards.
GTTGTGCCGGTCCGGCGAGTGGGAGGGAGCCGGGCAACGCAGCTCAGGAAGGTCCCAGAGAGGACTGGGCGATCGGCAAAACCCCTTCCACCGGACCGCCGAGATGGTGGGCTGGTCTCTTGAGTCGGGTGGACGTGGACCAGATGCCTGAGCGGGTCAAGGAGACTGGGCAGCAGGACTTCGTCGGCCCAGGGAAGGGGGACACGCTGGCCGGGGTTGCGTGGCCGCGGGGGATCGTCTGCTCCAGCGATGGAGGAGGGGGGCCGCCGCCGGCGCCGTTCCTCCGGGCAGGCACCACATGGTGTCCGCGGCGGCGACGGGTCGCCGTCCTCACCGTTAGAATCTCGGTGACAAAGGCGACGACGGGAACGAGTAGGGGAACCATCGAGCCCAAGCGAGCCGGGGATGGTGCGAGCCCGGCGGCTTCGATCCTCGAACATCCTCCCCGAGCCGCCGCTCCCGAACGGCTCCGGCCGGAGTGTCAGTCGCCGGCCGGCGGCCCAGTAGGCGCGGACGGGTCCGCCCGTGATAGCGGAGGGCTGTGATCGCAGCCCCTGAGGGGGCGACCTCGCGAGGGGCCGCCAAGCGGGGTGGTACCGCGGGGCTCACGCCTCGTCCCTGAAGAG
>JBKPGU010000160.1:0-8723 GCA_046729535.1 Actinomycetota bacterium | reverse complement strand
CGGTATGACGGGGCGAGACGAGCCAGTCCTTCGCCGGGCGTGCTGGATGCCATCGGGCAGGCCGATGTGGTCCTGATCTGCCCGTCGAACCCCATCGCGTCCATCGACCCGATCTTGTCGGTCCCCGGCATCCGCGAGGTCCTCGCCGCCCGGCGAGATGCCGTCGCGGCCGTGTCCCCGATCGTGCGCGGGGCGCCGCTCCGGGGTATGGCCGACAAGCTCTTACCCGTGGCCGGCGTCGAGGTGTCCGCGGCCGGCGTGGCCGAGCACTACGCCGGCCTGCTGGGCGCGTTCCTGTTCGACGAACGAGACGTCGCGCTCTCGGACCGCGTGGCCCGGCACGCCGACCGGACGGGGACGACCGACACGATCATGGTCGACGACGAGGCAGCAGAGCGCGTGGCCCGGGCCGCCCTCCAGCTGGCGACCGGAAAGGCCCTCACAGAGGAGAACCGAGGTTGAGCGTCGAGTTGATCCCCATCCGGGGCGTTCCGGAGATCCGCGAGCGTGAGGACCTCGGGACCGTCCTGATGGATACGCTCGACGGGGACGGCGTGCAGCTCGTGGACGGCGACATTTTGGTCGTGACCCAGAAGATCGTGTCGAAGGCGGAGGGGCGGGTCGTTCCCGAGGAACCCGAGGGCAAGGCTGCTTGGGTGGAACGGGAAACCCGGCGCGTGGTGGCGCGGCGCGGTGATCTGATCATCGCCGAGACCCGTCACGGGTTCGTGTGCGCCAACGCCGGCGTCGACGCTTCGAACGTCGGCGACGGGTTGCTCAGCCTCCTCCCCGACGATCCCGATGCCAGCGCCGAGCGGATCCGCGCCGCGATCACCCACCGCACCGGGGTCCGGGTGGCCGTGGTGATCACCGACACGTTCGGCCGGGCGTGGCGCCGTGGCCTGGTCAACGTAGCCATCGGAGCCGCCGGCATCCCCTCGCTCGTCGACCTTCGGGGGACCCCCGATGCCAGAGGACGAACGCTGGAGGTGACCCAGGTGGCCGTGGCCGACGAGGTCGCGGCCGCCAGCGGGCTGGTGATGGGGAAGGCCGAGGGGGTCCCAGCGGCGATCGTCCGGGGCGTTCACGTGAAGGGATCGCCGGTGCCGGCTTCGGCTCTGGTTCGCGCTCCCGAGGAAGACCTGTTCCGAACGGGCGAGGGAGGATCGGATATGCCGGGGGCGACCACGGGTAGGAAAAGCACCCACGACCGGTCGTCCGCACGCGCTAAGGAGGCGAGGACCTGATGCGCAGGGGCGCCGCGGTCGATCAACGGGACCTGGTGGCTCCGGCCGACGTTCGCGCGGCGGTGCTCGCCACCATCAGGCCTCTCGCCCCCACGCGGGTGACGCCGATCGAGGCGGTCGGCCTGGTCCTGGCGGAACCCCTGGTGGCCGGGTTCGACCTGCCTCCCTTCGACAACGCGGCGATGGACGGCTTCGCGGTGCGCTCGGCCGACACCGAACACGCTCCCGCAACCCTCCAGGTCTCGGGAAGCTCGTTCGCCGGCCACCCCTACGGCCCCGCCGTGTCGTCGGGGCAGGCCGTCTCGATCGCCACCGGAGCGGCGGTGCCGGCGGGGACCGACTCGGTGGTGCCCATCGAGGACGTCGACGTCGAAGGGGACCGCGTGGTGGTCCGCGAGCCTGTGCCCCAAGGTCAGCACGTTCGCAAGACCGGTGAAGACATCAGCGCAGGCAGCCTGGTCCTCGAATCCGGAGCGGTCCTGGGGCCCGGCCAGCTTGCCGCCGTCGCGGCGTTCGGCCTCACCCATGTCTCCGTCCACCCCCGCCCCCGGGTGGCCATCCTGCCCACGGGTGACGAGCTGCAGGGACCGGGTGTGCCGCTTGGCCCCGGGCAGATCTACGAGTCCGTCTCCGTCCCGTTGGCGGCGCTGGTGGCGGAAGTCGGCGCCGAGCCGCTGGTCCGGCCCCCGGCGAAGGATGACGAGGAGGCCCTGGCGAGGGCTGTCGCGGACGCGGCCGCGGCCTCGGACGCGGTCATCTCCGTGGGCGGCGTCTCGATGGGGCATCGCGACCTGATCCGAACCCTGGGCCGCTCGTCCGGGGTACGAACGCTCCAGGTGGCGCTGCGGCCGGCGAGGCCGTTCGCCTTCGGAGAGGCGTTCGGGGTTCCGCTGTTCGGCCTGCCGGGGAATCCGGCCTCGGCGCTGGCCGCGTTCGAGGAGCTTGTCAGGCCCGCCCTCATGGCCCTGCTGTCGAAGCGACCCGACGTGCGACCCTCGGTTCGGGCCACCCTGGCCGAGGCCTTCACCCAGCGGCCCGGACGGTTGCACCTCGTCCGAGTCGAACTCTGGCGGGAGCCGGGCGGATTCCGGGCCCGGCCCTCCGGCCGGCAGGGCGCAGGCATGATCCACTCCCTGGCCCGGGCCGAGGGGTGGGGCGTGATCCCCCCGGACGTCGAGGACTTGCCCGCGGGGTCCGAGATCGAGGTGCGGTTGCTGGTGGAGGTCCCCTGACCGACCCGATGGAAGCCGCTCCAGCGATGGCCGGCCTGGTTCTGTGCGGAGGGATGAGCCGCCGGATGGGGACCGAGAAGGCGCTGCTCGACTTCGAGGGAGAGGTCCTCGTGGTGCGTGTGGCTCGCCGGATCGGCGCGGTCGCCTCGCCGGTGGTCCTGGCTCCTGGAACGAGAGGACGCTTGGGGGACCTGGGGTACATCGAGGTGGACGACGCGGTCGAGGGGACGGGGCCGCTCGGGGGTCTGGTGGCGGGGCTGGCGGCCTCACCCCATCCGCTGGTCGCGGTGGCGGCCGCGGACATGCCCTTCGTCGATGCGGAGGTCCTCCTCCTCTTGGCGCGGCTGGTCGGGGACGCCGAGGCGGCGGTCCCGGTCACCGAACATGGGCTCCAGCCGCTCCACGCCGTCTACTCGGTCCGGGCTCTCCCGGCGCTCCTGGCCGCATTGCGGACGGGTCGCCGGGCGCTGCGAGAGGTCGTGACCGAAGCCCTCCGGGTTCGGCGCGTGGAACGGCTCGAGTGGCGAGCCGCCGACCCCACCGGCAGGTTCGCCCTCAACCTCAACAGCCCCGAGGACGTGACCCGGATCGGAGCAGTCGGACAGGCAGGCGAGGTTCGAACGTCATCCGAGACGAAGGAGGGGAAGCATGGGCGAGCGTGAGCAACCGCCGGCAGAGCCGCAGCCGGGAGCCGAGGTCCCCATCGTGGGACAGGTGGTCATGAAGACCAGCCGCTTCAGCAAGGAGGTCCTTGCCACCATGATCTCCCTGGCCAGTGCGGCCTTCGGGGTCGTCGCCGCACTGGCTTGGAACACGGCCATCACCGAGTTGTTCAATGAGGTCTTCGGTAGGGACGCACGGATCAGCGCGCTGTTCGTGTACGCCGTTGTGATCACGCTGGCCGGCGTCGTCGTCATCGTTCTGATGGGGCGGCTGGCGGCCCGTCTCAGCGCCGAGCCGGTAGAGTTCAAGTACCCTGGCGTTCCGAAGTCCTAGCGCGGCGCGAGAGGCATCCGATCCATGGCCAAGAAGAAGAAGCGTCGTCCGACGCCTGCCGGCCGGTCCGGCGGCGTTGTCACGACGACCTCCGACAAGCGCGAGACCACCGTCCCTGTCGTCAAGCCGGAACCCGGTACCCCTGGGGGTCCCAACCGCCTGGCCCGGAAAGAGGAGGCTCGCAGGCAGCGCGAGGCCATCCGGCGCAGGATGGCTCGGCGTCGCTTCCTGCGCCGAGCGGGGATCGTCGCGCTGGCCGTGGCGGTGGTAGCCGGCATAGGAGCCTACGTGGCTCTGAAGCCCAACCCGGCCAAAGCGGCGGGGTGCGGCAGCGTCCAGATAATCCCCCCCTACGACCCCGCCAGCCAGGACCGGGCGCACATCAACGAGCAGGGGGCGGTCAAGACCCCGCCTCCGCTCTCGACCTACCGCAGGCAGCCCCCCACGTCCGGGCCGCATGACCTGAACCCGCTCAATGCCGGCGTGTACGCCGCCCCGCCCGACGTCTATCGAACGATCCACTCGCTGGAGCACGGGGCAGTGATCATCTGGTTCGATCCGAAAGCCGTCGGCAACGCCGAGCTTCGCGAGATCCAGAGCTTCTACCAGCAGGCCGCCAACAACGACCACGTCATCGTCGCGCCGTACGACTACCCGCAAGAGGGCGGGACCCTCCCCGCCGGGAAGAAGATGGTCCTGGCGGCCTGGCACCACATGGAGCAGTGCACGAACATCAACCTCGCTGCGGCCAACGACTTCGTCAAGAGTTACCGGGCCACCGTGGTGAACGGCGTGATCGACCCCGCGTACCGCGGCGACGCGCCTGAGGCCGGGTCGGCCATCTGAGATCCCCGCCCGCCGCTCCAGCCGAACGTCGCGAAGAGGGCTGACGCGATCGTGGCCAAGGGCAAGCGGAAGCGAACCCGGTTTCCTGCTGCCTCGCGGACCAGACCATCCCCGACCCCTCGCGCACCGACCCCTCCCCCCCGGGGGCGCCGGAGCCCGGCAACGACGCCTCCCGAGGTGGTCAGGGCCCCGAGGATCCGAACCCCGATCGTGGCCGGTTCGACGGTCCTCGTCCTGTTCGCCACCGCGGTCCTGCTCGTCTATCTGCACCGGTTGAACCCAGAGGAACGGCAACTCCTGTCTCGGGCGGCCGGGGAAGCGAGGTCCGCCGGCTGCACCGAGGTCCGCACGACGGCTCCCTATCCCGGAGGCCTGGACCGCGCGCACGTGGGCGCCGGGGGCCGCGTCCCGAGGCTTCCTCCCCTGGCCACCTACCCGTCGAAGCCGCCGGCCTCTGGCCCCCATGCCTCGTCCACGGCAGGAGCCGGGGTCTACGCGGACCCACCCCCCATCGCCGACGCCGTCCACTCGATCGAGCACGGCGCGGCCATCGTTTGGCTCGCCCCGGAGGCCCTGTCCGATCCGCAGGTGGAACGAATCGAGTCGTTCCTCCGCCTGGGGAACGAGCGGAACCATGTCCTCGTCGCCCCGTTCGACTATCCGGAGCAGGGGCAGGAGGGGAAGCTCCCGGAGGGAAAGGGCATGGCGCTCGTGGCGTGGCACCGACTGCAACTTTGCGACCGCCCGAGCCTGGCGGTGGCCTTCGCGTTCGTCGAGCGGTACCGGTTCAACCTCTGGCGACGCGGATCCTACCGGGGGGTCGCGCCGGAGAAGTACTCGCCCATCTGAGGAGCGTCGCGGCTCACGTGGGAGCCAGCCGGGGGCTCAGGGTTCGAGCGTCTGCGCCGGGCCCACCCGCGCCCCTTCGGAGGTGGTCCCGGAGGGGACCGACGCCCCTTCGGCCAGCACCGCGCCCTCCACCGCGGCCCCGGCCCCAACGGTCGACCCGGGTCCAAGGATCGAGGCCCGGACGCGGGCTCCCGCCTCCACCACGGCTCCCAGGAGCAGCACGGAATCCTCCACCTCGGCCCCGTCCTCGATCCTCGTTCCTGGCCCGGCCACCACCCACCGCCCGAGGTGCGCCTGGAGCGACACGCCGGCCGATGGGTCCACGTGGGGCGCCACGTAGTCCATCCCCTCGATCCGACCCTCCAGCGCGTCGAACGTGGCCTGCAGGTACTTCTCCGGCGTGCCCAGGTCCATCCAATAGCCGCGGGACACGAAGCCGAAAACGGGGATTCCGGCGGCGATCAGCCCGGGGAACGTCTCGCGTTCGATGGAGACCATGTGGTCGGGCGGGATCCCGCCAATCGCCTCGGGCTCCAGTATGTACGTCCCGGCGTTCACCACCCCCGCGATGGGCTCGGTCGGCTTTTCGCGGAACTCCACGATCCGGCCGTCGCGCTCCATGGCCACCAAACCGTAGGGCCGGGCGTCGTCCACCGGGATGAGCGTGATGGTGGCCACGGCCTCGCGCTCCCTGTGGTGCGCGGCCAGCGCGGTCAGGTCGAGGTCGGTCAGGATGTCGCCGTTCAAGACGAAGAACGGCTCCCGCAGGTCGCGCGCGGCGTGGGCGACGGCCCCGGCGGTCCCCAGCGGGGAGGTCTCGATGGCCCAGGTGATGGTGGGCGACCCCCGGTGCCCGGCCACGTACTCCTCGAAGCGCCCCTCCAGGTACGGCGAAGACAGCAGCACCTCATCGACCCCATGGGTCGCCAGATGGTCGAGGACGTGGGAGAGGAACGGCCGGTCGACCAGTGGGATCAGCGGCTTGGGGATGGTCTCCGAAAGCGGCCGGAGACGGGTCCCCTCGCCGCCCACGAGGACGACTGCCTTCCTCGGGGTCTCGGTCATCGCCCAGGTCCGAGATCGCTCAGCGCTCGCCACGTCGCCACGAGACCAGCCTGGCCCGCGCCCGCAGGGCGACCCACACGAACGGGCGGAGGACGGCCCGCCACCCCGGCGACTCGAACTTCACGAAGTACCGGTAGATGCTCCGAGAGTGCTCGAGCGTGATCCGCCTGGATCGGCCCCGAGAGATCCCCACCTGGTGCAGGACCTCCAGCTCGGGAGTGAACAGGACCTCCCACCCCGCCTGGCGAAGCCGCGTGCACAGATCCACGTCCTCGACGGCGAAGAAGTAAGCCTCGTCCATCAGCCCGACCTGATCGAGGGCCCCCCGCCGCAGCAGCATGCACGAGCCGGAGACCCATTGGACCAGCCGCTCGGAGTGGTGGTCCCACCCGGCCATGGTGTAGGCGCGGGAGAACCGGTTGTCGGGGTTGAAGGGGCCGAGGAAGGAGTGCCCGAGGGCCTCGCCGACGGTGGGCACCTTGCGGGCCGACGGGTAGATCCCGCCGTCGGGATCGCGGACGACCGGCCCGATCGCTCCCGCCCGGGGGTGGTCGCGGGCAACCTTCAGCAGCCCGGCCAGCGTCCCGGACAGAACTTCGGCGTCCGGGTTCAGCAACAGAACGAACGGCGCCGTGGTGGCCCTGATCCCCTGGTTGACCGCCCGGGCGAACCCGACGTTCTGCTCGTTCCTGATCAGCCTGGCCTCGGGGTGGGCCGTGACCGCCTCGTCGACGCTTCCGTCCGCCGACGCGTTGTCCACGATCACCACCTCCAGCCCGGCCTCGCCGGCGCAATCGAACGCCGAGCGCACGGCCCGACGCAGGAAGTGGCCGGCGTTGTAGTTCACGATGACCACGGCGAGGTCGAACGCCATCCCCATGTCCGCCGGTCCCGATCCGCTCATCTGGCCAGGCTCCGCCCGGCGGTCAGGCCGTCTGATGCGTCCGCGAGATCAATAACAGCCCCGCGATGATCAGGGCCACCCCGGCGTACCGGAGCCCGGAGATCGGCTGGTCCAGGATGAACCGATCGAACAGAAGGATCAAGACGTACGTGAGCGAGGCGAACGGATAGGCGAACGACAACGAGGCCCTCGACAGCACGACCAGCCACACCGCAGCCGAGAGGACGAAGATCAATAGCCCCGCCCACACTGAGGCGTTCAGACCGATCCGCCGCACCATCTCCACGGGCTGCCCCAGGTTCAAGGGGACCTTCCCCTCACCGGTCACTTGATTCATCCCGTGTTTCAAGGTCAGTTGGGCCGTCGCGGCCAGCGCCACCGACAGCAGGATGAGACCGATCAGCACTGCCGTGCCTCCCCTCTCCGTCCCGACGACTTCGAGCTCGGGATCCCAGTCCGGCCCTACGCGGGGGTGCCGCCCCGTCGAGCCGACGCTCATCTAGGCCGCCACCGCCGCCCGAAACGCCCGGGCCAACTCCTCATCGTCCAGGACCACCACGTCCTTCGGACCCGCCTGCTCGGGCAGCCCGCCGACGGCGGCCACGATGGCCGGGGTTCCCAGAGCCTGAGCTCTTGCCAGCACGCCCGAGGACCACGACCGCCGGTACGGCAGAACCAGCCAGTCGGCCGCGGCCAGCCAGAGGTCGAACTCCTCGTCCGACAGGAACCGCTCCACGAACGTGACTCCTGGCGAGGCTGTCGCCCGTTCCGCCAGGGTTCGGGCGTATGCCTCGTTCTCCGGGGTCCAGTCCCGGACGGACCCGATGATGTACAAGCTGCTCCCATCGGCGCCCGGGAACGCCTCCACGGCTCGATCGAACCCCTTCGAGGGCTGCAGGAAGCCCGCGCACACGAACACCGTTCCCACAGCCGGCACGTTCAACTCCGCCCTGGCTTCCTCCCGCGTCACCGCCCGTGACGGGCGGACCTGGTGGGGCACAACCTCTCCCCGGACGTGCACCCGATAGTCCCGCTCCAGCACCCGACGCTCGGCCTCGGTGTGGAACCACATCCTCCCGGCCCGGGCGAAGGCCCACCCGAGGACCACGTAGTCGGGCCGCCACCGCTTCGGTGGATCGGCTTCGTGGACCACGATCTCGGTCCGGTCCCGGCGGGCCAGCACCAGCGAGAACAGCCCCAAGGAGGTCATGACCTTCGATATCGGGGCGCGAGGCCGGTAGTACAGCACGGGTTGGAAATGCACCACGATGCGGTCGAACCGCCGTCCCCTCCGCATCGCCCAGAAGAAGGGACGCCCCCCGAAGAACGGAGCCCGGATGTTCCCGTCCCCGTCCGGAGGCGACAGCACGGAGACGTGATCCCCCTCCGCCCGCATCGACGCCACCTGATCCCGAGCGTATGCCCCGATCCCGCAGTGGCGCGGCGGAAAGCTCGAGACCACGAGGACGTTCATGCCCGCACGCCCCGGTGGCGTTCGACCTCGATCACAGCCGTTCGACCCGGCATTCGACCGGGATCCAGTACGCCCCGGGGTTCTCATCGCCCCGCACGACCACGAACGAC
>JBKPGU010000159.1:0-13071 GCA_046729535.1 Actinomycetota bacterium | reverse complement strand
CCGCTCCCCGAAGTAGCCGGCCACCGGAACGATCACCGTGTCGCCCGGCGAGAACAGGTTGGCCACGGCCGATTCCATGGCGCCCGTCCCCGACGAGGTGAATACGAACGTGTCGTCGTTCGTTTTCATGATCTTCTGAAGACCCTCGGTGACCTCGCGCAGGAGGTTCCCGTAGCCCGGCCCGCGGTGGTAGACCAACGGGCTCCCTTGCGCCAACAGCACGGCTGGGGGAACCGGGGTGGGGCCGGGGGTCATGAGGATCTCGGGCTGGTCCACCGTCTTGCTCACTCCTCGGGGAAGGTCGGCAGCCGGCGTCGGCGTCCGGCCCTTCTTGAAGGGCCAGCCTAGCACCGAGCAGCTGGAGCTCTTCGAAGACCTCAGCCGGCTCGACGGCGCGCGGAGTCCGGGCTGTGGCTCGGTCAGGTGCGGAAAGCGGCGAGCGGGGTGGCTATATGCCCGCCGGTTGCGGATCCCGCTCCAGACCTCCGCATCCGGCCCATCGCTGCCTTGAGGGCATCCCGGTTGACCCGGATCCCTTCCAGCCCGGGAAGCTCGCCCAGCGTCCGGTCCATCTCGGCGGTGGCCTTCTGCCCCTCCTCGGTGCCGAACAGGTAGCACACGGCGAAGTCAGTCTCCTCTTGGGGCCGGACGCCGGTCCCGACGGGAGCCCAGAGGTGCTCGATGGCCCACCGCACGACCTTCCTCGCTTGCTTGCTCCTGCCCAGCCGCATCCTGGCCTGGGTCCGGTAGAACGCGAAGTGGCGGCGTTCGTCCTTCACGATCCGGCCCAGCAGGTCCTTCAAGACCGGGTGTTCGGTCCGGTCGATGATGAGGTGGTAGGCGCTGAGCGTACCGAGCTCGTTCACCGCGCCCCACGTCATGTGCAGGGCTACGAAGTCCTTGACCACGGCCGCCGCTCCCAGCGTGGCCACATGCGACCAGTAGCCCTTGCTGCCCAGCTTGCGCCTGATCCAGGAGTTGCGCGCGTTGCGCGTCGGGTACGGCGCGTCGCCCCACACCCGTTCGCCGTCGGGCGGCAGGGAGTAGCCGGCCTCGCCGAGGAACCGGCTGAAGGCCTCCCCGTGCCAGAGCTCCTCGTACACCCAGCACGACAGAAATGCGGTGACGTCGGGTTCGAACGCGGCCTTCGTGGCGAGGAGGTCCCGCAGGAAGATCACCGTGTGGCTCTCGATGTCCATCATGTAGGCGAGGGTCCTCGCCTCCCCCACCGAGACCGGGTGGTCCCTGATCCTGTCCCAGGCCACGCCGGTGAGGTCCACCTTCTTGGAGGCGCGCAGATATCTGTCGAGGTCGAAATCGAGGGGCGTCGTCAATCTGGTTCCCTCCTCGTGTCCACTCTGATTCGCGTTGCAGGCGGGATCGGATCGGAGCTTCGGAGGATTTCCCGCTCGGCGAGCGCGGGACAAGGCCGATGGCGAGATCGGCTCGCGGCCCGCCTCAGGCCGAGAGGCGCTTGCGGAGGAGCTCGGCGGCGACCCCGGGGTTGGCCGACCCCTTCGTCTTCTTCATCACTTGGCCCACGAGGGCGTTGATGGCCCCTTCCTTCCCCCTCCGGAATTGCTCGGCCGGGGCCGGGTTCTCCGCGATGACCTCTTCGACCACGGCCTCGAGGGCGGACGCGTCCGAGACCTGTCGCAATCCCCGCCCGTCTACGATCTTCTCGATCGGCTCCCCTGTTCTGAACGCCTCGTCCAGCGCTGCCTTCGCTCCCGCGGAGGAGATCGTCCCGTCCCCCGTCAACCGAACCACGTCCACCACGTGCGAGGGTTCCAGCTTCGACGCCGAGAGCTCCTGCCGTGCCTCGTTCAACAGCCCGGCGACGTCCCCGGTCAGCCAGTTGGCGGCGGCCTTGGGATCGGCCCCTAGCGACACGGCCTCCTCGAAGAACGCGGACCACTCCCGGCTCCCAGTGACCAGGGCGGCCTGCCGGGGCTCCAAGTCGTACCCGTCGGCGATGCGTCGCCGCCGGGCTGCTGGGAGCTCGGGGAGGTCCGTCCGGAGCTTCTCGATCCATTCGGCGTCCGGCTCGATGGGCGCGAGGTCCGGCTCGGGGAAGTAGCGGTAGTCCGAGGCGTATTCCTTCGACCTCCCGGGGGTGGTGACGCCCTTGTTCTCCTCCCAGTGGCGGGTCTCCTGGACCAATGCTTGCCCGGCCTCCAACGCGGCGCGCTGCCGCTGTTCCTCGAACAGCAGCGCGCGGTACACCGAACGGACCGAGTTCAGGTTCTTGACTTCGATCTTGGTCCCCAGTTCCCTCGACCCGAACGGCCGGAGGCTGATGTTCGTGTCGCACCGGAGCGACCCTTCCTCCATCCGGACGTCGGATACGCCAAGCGACTCGAGGACGGCCCGAAGCTCCATGAGGTATGCCCGAGCCTCCTCCGGCGTCCGCATGTCCGGTTCGGAGACGACCTCGACCAGCGGGACGCCGGCCCGGTTGTAGTCCTCGAGCGCGTATTCCGCCCCGGCGATCCTCCCGGTGGCCCCTGCGTGGGTGGTCTTGCCGGTGTCCTCCTCCAGGTGGACCCTGGTGATCCCCACGCTCCTCGAGGCGCCGTCGGACTGGATGTCCAGGTGGCCGTCCACGCAAACCGGCAGGTCGTATTGGGAGATCTGGAAGTTCTTCGGCATGTCCGGATAGAAGTAGTTCTTCCGGTGGAACAGGGACCGGGGCACGATCCGGCAGTCAAGGGCCAGGCCGATCTTGATCGTGTACTCGATGGCCTTCTCGTTGGGCACCGGCAGCGTGCCTGGGTGGCCCAGGCAGATCGGACAGACGTTCGTGTTGGGTGGCGCGCCGAACTCGTTCGGGCACCCGCAGAACATCTTGGTCGTCGTGGCCAGTTCGACGTGGCACTCCAGCCCGATGACGGTTTCGAACCGATCGCTCATCTCGTGCCGAAACGATAGCGGTCCGTGCGCCGCTTTCACATGGAGGGGGCGCCGAGCGTTCTCTTCGTAGATCTCGCGTGGAATGACCGCCAAGAGGCCCTGGTTAGGATGGATCGGTGATCGGTTCTCGCCGCAACGCGGCGCCGCGCTCGCTAGAACGCGCCCCGGAGGCACCCAGGGGCGGGGCGGTTCCTGCGCTCTCCATCTGGCTGGCCCTTGGCGCCCTGTACGTCATCTGGGGTTCGACCTACCTGGCCATCCGCGTCGCAGATAGGACGATCCCGCCCTTCCTGATGGGGGGCGTTCGATTCCTGATCGCGGGCGGCCTGATGTACGCCTGGGCCATCCGTCGCGGAAACCGGAAGGGCGACCGTCCGACCGCGCGGCAGTGGGTCTCGGCCACGATCATCGGCGCCTTCCTCCTGTTGGGTGGAAACGGCGCGGTCGTGTGGGCCGAACAAAACAACCCGTCGGGCATCACGGCCCTCCTGATCGCTACCGTCCCCTTGTGGCTGGCGCTCCTCGACCGCGTCGCGTTCGGCCGGAAGCTCCCGACCCTGGCCGTGATCGGACTGGTCGTGGGATTCGGCGGAGTCATCCTGCTGGTCGGGGGGAAGTCCGCAGGCCATTTCCGCATGGCGGGGGCGATCGTGACGCTCGTTGGCGCGCTGGCGTGGGCCGTGGGGTCCCTGTACGCGCGAGGAGCCAGGCTTCCATCACGCCCCCTGGTGGGGACGGGGATGGAGATGATCGCCGGTGGCGCGCTCCTCACGCTGGCCGGGTTGGTGACCGGCGAGCTCAGCGATCTCCACGTCTCGCAGATCTCGGGCGAGTCGTTCCTCGGCTTGCTTTACCTGATCGTTTTCGGGTCCTGGATCGGGTTCTCGTCGTACGTCTGGCTGCTCCGGGTGGCGCCCGTCTCGCTGGTCGGGACCTACGCGTATGTGAACCCGGTGGTGGCGGTGTTCCTGGGGTGGGCATTCCTGTCGGAAGCGGTCTCAGGTCGAACGATCCTGGCCGGGGCGATCATCTTGGTCGGTGTGGCCCTGATCATCCTGGCCCGGCCGGCACCTTCGGGCGATCCCGCAGACGGCTCGCCTGATTCGCAGTCGCTGCTGCGAGGTTTGCGGGTCCGCCTCACCGGGTCCCGCGATTCCGGGGATTGAGCCCATCCGCTCAGGAGGTCTGGAGCTCCGCGACGAGCTTCGGGCGGGCATCGAAAGCCAGGTCTTGCTCCAGCGCAAAGGCGGCCCGCAATACCGTGGCCTCGTCCATCAGATTGCCCATGATCTGGAATCCCACAGGGAGCCCATCGGGGGACAGCCCGCACGGGATGCTGATGGCCGGCGTTCCCGACAGGTCGGACGGGATGGTGAAGACGTCCGACAGGTACATAGCCAGCGGGTCCGCGGTCTTCTCTCCCAGTCGGAACGCCGTCGTCGGCGACGTCGGGCCGACCAGGAGATCGAACGTCTCGAAGGCCTGCGCGTAGTCCCGCGCCACCAGCGTTCGGACCTTTTGCGCCTGGCCGTAGTAGGCCTCGTAGTACCCGGCCGACAACGAATACGTGCCCAACATGATGCGGCGCTTGACCTCGTCCCCGAACCCCTCGCCCCGGGTCCGCATGTTCATGTCCATGACGTCGGTGGTATCCGGCGCGCGGTACCCGTACCGAACGCCGTCGTACTTCGCCAGGTTCGACGAGCATTCGGCCGGCGCGATCAGGTAATAGGCCGACAGGGCGTAGTCGGCGTGGGGCAGCTCGGCCCGCTCGACCGAGGCACCGAGCGCTTGCAGCCGGTCGATGGCCGCCCGAACGGCGACCCGAACCTCCGGCTGGACCCCGTCCATGTCCACCCAGTCCTCCACCACGCCCACGCGCAGGCCCTTGACGCCTGCATCCAGCCCTTCGCCGTGGTCGGACGGAGGGTCGGGAAGGCTGGTGGCGTCCAGCGGATCGTGGCCGGCGATGGCTGAAAGAAGCGTCGCGGCATCCCGGACGTCGCGGGTGAACATCCCTACGTGATCGAGGGAGGAGGCAAACGCGATCAGCCCGTACCGAGAGACCCGGCCGTACGTCGCTTTCAGCCCCACCACGCCGCACAGGGCGGCCGGCTGGCGAACCGAGCCACCGGTGTCGGTCCCCAGTGCCCACACCGCTTCCCCGGCGGCCACGGCCGCGGCGGACCCGCCCGAAGACCCGCCGGGAACCGTGTCCAGGTTCCAGGGGTTGTGCACGGGCCCGTACGCCGAGTTCTCGTTCGACGACCCCATGGCGAACTCGTCGCAGTTCGTCTTCCCGACCAGCACGGCCCCGTCCGCCTTCAGCCTGGACCAGGCGGTGCAGTCGTACGGCGGGACGTAGGGCTCGAGGATCTTCGACCCGGCCGTGCTCCGGATCCCGCGCGTGGTCAGGACGTCCTTCAGCGCCAGAGGGATCCCCGCCACGGTATGCACGTCGGACCCGGAGGCGATCCGTTCGTCCACCTGGAGCGCCCTGGCCCGGGCGTCCTCTTCGGTCAGCAAGAGGAACGCGTGCAGGCGGTCCTCAACCGCTCCGATCCGCGTGTAGGCCGAATCGACGATCTCCGAAGCGGTCGTCTCATTGCGCCCGAGCAGACCGGCCAGGTCGTGGGCCGTCAGGTCACACAGCTCCGCCACTCAGGCCTCTTCCACGATCTTGGGGACCTTGAACCGGCCGTCCTCCACCTCGGGCGCGGTCGCGAGCGCGTCCTCGTGCGACAATCCGGGCCGGACCTCGTCGGGCCGATACACGTTGGCCCGGGGAACCGGATGGGAGGTCGCCGGGATGTCCTCTGCGGCCACTTCGCCGACCTTGGCCGCGTGCTCCAGGATCAGGCTCAGCTGTCGCCCGAAGCGTTCCTTCTCCTCGGGGGTCAGAGCCAACCGGGCCAAACGGGCCACGTGGTCCACGTCGATCTCGATCGGCATGTCCGCCCGAGTCTAGCGAAGGGCGGTCAGATATCGATGCCCTCGAAGTCCGGGCCGATGACCACGGCCACGTCGGCTCCGGTGGTGGCGTGGCGGTCGAACTTGTGGGGCAACCCGTTCAAGTAGGCCAGGATCACCTGCTCAGCCTGCCGACCGGCCGGGCGCCACAACACGATGCTGGAGGGATACGTCGAAGGCGCCGGCTCCGGCGCTCGGACCACGAACCCGGCCTTCTGCAGGTAGGCCATGACCAGGGCGGCCTTTCCGTTCGACGCCGCGTCGTAGAGCCGAACGGTGATGTTCGCCGGCGAGATCGGCGTTCCCGCCAACTCCACGCCGAGTCGCCCGAGCGGCCTGCCGGCCCGGATCCGGGAGAACAGCTCGGAGGCTTGCGGTTCCACGAGCTGGACGTAACTGACCCCGTTGATGTCAACAGGCACGGCGGGGACGACTCGGAACGTCACGCCCTCCTCGCCCAACTCTGCCAGCTTCCTGGTGAGGTCCTGGAGCGAATAGAGGTTCAGGTTCTCGTCGATCACGAGGTTCTTCTGGACCGCCTTCACCAGCGAGGGCAGCTTGAACACGGATCCCAGCGACAGCGTCTTCCCGATCACCGCCCGGGTGAACTGCTGCTGGCGCGAGATTCGAGAGAAGTCCGGGATGAGGTCGCCTTCGATGTGCCGTGCGCGGACGAAGGCCAGGGCCTGGGCTCCGCGCAAGTTGTAGCAGCCGGCGCGCGGCAGCCGCAGGCCTGAAAGCGTGTCGAACATCGGCTTGTCGATGCAGATCGGGACCCCGCCCAGCGCGTTCACCAGCTTCTGGAACCCGATGAAGTTCACCTGCACGTAGTGGTTGATCCGAAGGCCGGTCAGCCGCTTCACCGTTCGGACCATCACGTCCGGGCCGTACTGGAACGCGGTGTTGATCTTGTTCTGCCCGTGCCCGGGGATCTCGACGCGGAGGTCTCTCGGGATGCTGAGGACGATCGTCCGGCCGTGGGCCGCGTCCACCTGTACCAGGATGATCGTGTCCGCTCGCTCACCGGTGACGTCGTTGGAGGTGCCGAACGAGCCGGTCAGCCCCTGCCGGCTGTCGCTCCCCAGGATGAGGAAGGTGCAGGCCTCTTCGATGCACTGCGGCTCCACCGACGGCAGGCAGTCGTTCCCCGAGCAGCCCTTGCCGACCTTGACCTTGGTGACCTGTCCCTCGACGTGGCGGATGGTGGCGATCCCGAACCCCGACCCGACGGCGACCAGGACCGCGATGATGCTGACGAGCACCAGGAAGACCCTGGTTCCGCGGTGGCGGGAGGGCTGAGGATCGTGCGTCGAGCCGGAGGGAACGTTCGCCATTAGTCTTGCGCAGAGCGTACAGGCAGGCTGGGGCATCGGAGGCGGCTCTTGAGCCACATCGTGTGGAGGCCTTCTGAAGATTACGTGGAGGGGGCCAACGTCACCCGCTTCATGCGGGCGAACGGCATCGCCACCTACGACGAGCTGGTGAAACGCTCCCAGGACGACATCGAATGGTTCTGGGACGCGGTGGTGAAGGACCTCGGCATCGACTTCTACGAGCCGTACGACCGCGTGCTGGACATCTCAGCGGGCGTCCCCTGGGCGACGTGGTTCGGGGGTGGCCGGATCAACCTTGCCCACAACTGTGTGGACCGATGGGCGCGGACGACTCCCCAGAAGGCGGCGGTCGTCTGGGAGGACGAAGAAGGCGTCACCCGTCGGGTCAGCTACGCCGAGCTGCAGGTCATGGCAAACCGGTTGGCCGGCGGGCTGCGCGAGCTCGGGGTGGAATCGGGCGACCGCGTCGGCATCTTCATGCCCATGGCGCCCGAGACGGTGGCTGCCACGCTGGCCTGCGCGAAGCTGGGGGCGATCTACCTCCCGATCTTCTCCGGCTACGCGGCCGACGCCGTCGCCACTCGGCTCCAGGACGCCGATGCGAAAGTGTTGGTGACGGCCGACGGAACCGCCCGGCGCGGCGCGGTGGTGCCCATGAAGGAAGCGGCCGACAAGGCGGTGGAGATGGCGCCGTCGGTCCGGAGCATCGTGGTGTGGCCCAGGCTCCGCCGCCAAGACCTCCCGTGGGACGAGGGCAGGGACCACGCGTGGGACGAGCTGTGCGGCCGGCAGCCTTCGACGTTCGAGAACGAACGCCTGGACTCGGAACATCCGCTGTTCGTCGCCTACACCAGCGGGACGACCGGGCGGCCCAAGGGGTCGGTCCACGTCCATGCCGGGCTGCTGGTGAAGATCACCGAAGAAGTGGCCTACCAGGCGGACCTCCATCAGGACGAGACGCTGTTTTGGGTCACCGATCTCGGCTGGATCATGGGGCCATGGGAGATCGTGGGAGCCGGGGCGCTCGGCGCGACGGTATTCCTCTACGACGGGGCGCCGAACCAGCCGGCACCCGACAGGATCTGGGACATGATCGAACGCCACCGGATCAACGTCCTGGGCATCTCGCCCACCCTGATCCGAGCGCTGATCCCCGCGGGCGACGACCAAGTCCGCCGGCACGACCTCTCCAGCCTTCGGATCATCGGTTCAACCGGCGAGCCGTGGAACCCCGACCCATACCTGTGGACGCTGAACGAGGTCGGCGGCGGCCGGTGTCCCATCATCAACATCTCGGGTGGAACCGAGGTCGGGGCCTGCTTCCTGTCCCCGCTTCCCATCACCGACCTCAAACCCTGCACGCTTCGCGGCCCGGCCCTGGGGATGGACGTCGATGTGTGGGGGCCGGACGGACACCCCGTCGCGCCCGGCGAAGTGGGCGAGCTGGTGTGCAAGAAGCCGTGGCCGGGCATGACCCGGGGCATCTGGAAGGACCCTCAGCGCTACTTGGACACGTACTGGATCAGGTGGCCCGACGTGTGGGTCCACGGGGACTGGGCCACGGTGGACGAGGATGGCTTCTGGTTCCTCCACGGACGGTCCGATGACACGATGAACATCGCCGGAAAGCGCCTGGGTCCGGCGGAGGTCGAGAGCGCGCTCGCATCCCACCCGGCCGTGGCAGAGAGCGCCGCCGTCGGGGTTCCCGACGAGATCAAGGGCGAGGCCGTGTGGTGCTTCGTGGTCACAAAGCCCGGGTACGAACGAGGCGACGCGCTGGCCAAGGAACTGTCCGGGGTGGTCGTCGAGCACTTAAGCAAGGCATTCAAGCCGTCGAACATCCTGTTCGTCGACGAGCTGCCCAAGACGCGGAGCGCGAAGATCGTTCGGCGAGCGCTCCGGGCGGCGGTTCTCGGGGAGGCCCCGGGCGACCTGTCCAGCCTGGAGAACCCGGGGTCGCTCGACGCGATCCGCTCGAGGATCTGAGGAATTCCGTGGATTCTCTCTTGATCCGACACCTTCTCGGCCGCGAACCAGAGGTGCAACCGAAAGAACTGGAGTCGCGGCAGCGTGTGCGAAATGTCGCTCGTCCTGGACCGACCCTGGCCACGGCTGGGGCCGGTCGAAGAGGCGACCGTGGTCGTTCATAGCCTCGAGGACGCCCGGGACCGCGAGCTGGTCCGACGCGTCGTCGGGGGAGACGAGATGGCCTTCCGCGATCTGTTCAATCGGTACGGCCCTGCCGCGAAGAGCCTGGCCCTTCGCGTGGTCCGGCAGCCCTTCCTGGCCGAGGAGATCGTCCAGGAGGCCTTCCTGGCCTTGTGGAAGGAGCCGGGGGCCTACCGGGAGGAGCGAGGGACGTTTCGGGCCTGGCTCATGTCCACCGTCCACCACCGAGCGGTCGACGCCGTCCGGCGCGAGGAGACCCAGAGGAAGCGGGCCCGGGAGGAGCTCCCCGACGTCGAACGCCAGGCGGACGTGGGCGACCTGGTCGCAGAAGAGCAGGACCTGGCCAACTCCAGAGTTCAGGTCCGCCGGGCATTGGACGAGATCCCGTCCGCCCAGCGTCGAGTGCTGCAGATGATGTACTTCGAGGGGAAGACCCAGACGACCATTGCCGAGGAGCTGGAGCTCCCCCTTGGAACGGTGAAGAGCCGGACGCTCCTGGGGATGCGACGGCTGCGCGCCATGCTGCTCGAGGGGGACCGATGAAGACGGATCGCCCGCACGAGCTGATCGAGGAGCTCATCGCGGCCGAGGCGCTCGACGGGTTGGATGCCGCGGAGCGGGACCGGCTGTTCAGGGAGATGGCCGCCCACGGACCCGATTGCCCGGACTGCGCTCGGCTGCTGGACGAATACGGCGAGGTGGCCGGCTGGCTCGCCCTTGCCTTGGACCCCGTCCCGTTGTCCGCCGACGCCGAGGCGCGGCTGCTCCGCGCAGTGCGCGGCGAGCCCGAGACGAGTCCGGAGGAAACCGGCCTGCAGGCCCCCGCCGACGGCTCCGCTGGCGTCCTGACGCTTCCGGAACGCTCCCGCCGTCCCGCCGTTGGCCGGTGGCGGCGATGGGCGGCGGCAGCATCGGTGGCGGCGGTCCTCGCAGGGGTCGCGGGGGCCGTGGGATGGGCCATCGCTCCGCGTGGCTCTGGCGCCCAGTCCCAGTTCCTCGCCTTCGTCGCCGACCCCGGCACGGAGGTGGCCACCCTGGCCGCGGGTGGGGGCCGGAGCCTGGCGGTCGCGTTCCATCCCGGCCGGCGAGAGGCGTGGGTGATCGGAACCGGTCTCCCCGGACCCCAGGGCGGCAAGGTATACGAACTCTGGTACCGGACGGGGACCTCCACCAGGATGGAGCCGGCCGGAACGTTCTCGCCTGAGGAGGGAACGGTCCTGTCCAGGGTCCACGTGGGCTCCGCGTTCGACGCGTTGGCGGTGAGCGTCGAACCGCGAGGCGGAAGCAAGCAGCCCACCTCGCCCCCGATCTATCTGGTATCGGTCTAGCCCCGGCCGGTAGCATCCGGCTCTCGGATGCGTGAGGGTTCGCCGTTCCCGACACGTCCGGCACCGACGCCACGTCGCTCGATCGCTGCCATCAATGTGGCACGCCCCAAGGCAATGAGCCACGGCTACTGCATCACCTGCGGCCAGAAATTCACCGCAAGGAGTCCTCCCCAGGGGGGGAGCGTGGCTTCGGCGGCGCCTCGGCCGATCTCCCAGGGGCGCGGTTTGCTTCGGGCGGCCATCGCCATCGGTGCCACCCTGGCCGTGCTCGCCGAGGCTCTCGTCTTCGTCCTGGCCAGGAGCCAGGAGCACGCCTCAGGGGACCGCCCTCGTCTTGTCCTTCAAGCCTGGCCAGCAGTACCGTTTCCATCTCGTCAACCGGATCGTCGGCTCCTTCATCTCGGACACGGCAGGGTTCAACACCCCGATCGACCTATCCGTCGACGAGACCGTCGTGTTCCGAGGGGTCTCGGTGGACCGCGACGGCATCACCACGGCAAGGGTCGAGATCGAGGACCCACCGCAACGGCCAACCTGTTCGAGAACCTGACCTAGCTCAGGAGTCCTCTTTCGCCTGCCGGGTGGTCAGGATGGCTTCCTTACGGCTGAGGCGATGCTCGCGGCGGAGCTTCGCCTCGCGCTGACGCTGGGCCTGCTCCTCGTCCTCGGGGACGACGGGCGGAACCGGCCGGGGCTTTCCTCCCCTGTCGAGCGCGACGTAGACCAGGTAGGCGCTGGAGGCGTGGACGTGGCGCCCGGTGATGACGTTGTCGGATTCGACGCGAACCCCGACCTCGAGCGAAGTGCGGCCGGTGTCGTTGACCATTGCTCGCACCGTGACGACGTCCCCGACGAACACCGGCTCGATGAACTGCATGTCGTCCATCGCGGCGGTCACCACCGGGCCCCCGCAGTGCTTCATCGCGGCCAGCCCGCCGGCATTGTCGACCATCTTCATGATCTCCCCGCCGTGGACGTTGCCGAGCAGGTTCGCGTCGGTGAGCTCCATGATCCGGCTCAGGCTGACCGCGGACTCGGAGGGGGACTTCGGCGTGAGGTCGAACGCCCCTGGCTCCGGGGCAACGGTTTCCCGCGAACCGCTCATCCCGTGATCTCCTTCAGCAGCTGCCGGGCGATCACCACGCGCTGGATCTGGTTGGTCCCCTCGTAGATCTGGGTGATCTTCGCGTCCCGCATCATCCGCTCGACCGGATACTCACGCATGTAGCCGTACCCGCCGAGGATCTGGACCGCGTCGGTGGTCACCTTCATCGCGGTGTCGCCGGCGAACGCCTTCGCCACGCTGGCGAAGTACGTCATCGTCGGGTCCTGCGCGTCGACCAGGCTGGCCGCCTTGTACACCAGCAGCCGCGAGGCCTCGATGTCCATGGCCATGTCCGCCAGCATGAACTGCAGGCCTTCGAAGTGGCCGATGGGCTTGCCGAACTGCTGCCTCTCGGTGGCGTACCTCGCCGCGAAGTCGAACGCCCCCTGGGCGATCCCCAGGGCCTGGGCTGCGATGGTCGGTCGGGAGTAGTCCAGGGTCCGCATGGCGTACGTGAACCCTTCCGATTCGTCGCCGATCATCCGGTCCTCCGGGATCTGAGCGCCCTCGAGGTAGACCTCCCGGGTGGGCGAGCCCCGGATCCCCATCTTGTGCTCCTCCTTGCCGAAGGAGACGCCTGGGTCGTCGCGGTAGACAACGAAGGCCGAGATGCCCTTCGCCTTCAGCTCCGGGTCACGAGTGGCGAAAACCGTGTACGCGTCCGCGACGCCGGCGCCGGTGATGAACCGCTTCGTGCCGTTGAGCCGGAACCCCGATGCCGTTCGTTCGTACCTGGTCCGCATGGCCACCGAGTCGCTCCCGCTCCCCGGCTCGGTGAGGCAGTAGGACATCTGGTGCTCACCCGTGGCGATGCCCGTGAACAACTCGTGTTTGAGGTGGTCCGAACCAGCCAGCATGATGGGGATCGCCCCCAACCGGCTGACCAGCGGGATGAGCGCGCATCCTGCGGAGACCCGCGAGATCTCCTCGATCATCACGGCGAAGGTCAGCGACCCGCCGCCCGAGCCCCCGAACTCCTCGGGATAACCGACGGACATCAACTCGTTGTCCACGAAGATCTTGTGGACATCCCAAGGGAACTCGTCGGTCTCGTCGATCTCCGCGGCCCGGGAGAGCCCAATCCTCTCCTCGACGATCTCCCGAACGAGGAGCCGAAACTCCTCGAGTTCCTCTGACAGACGGAACGCTTCGTCGCTCACGTCGTGCCTGGGTGGTCAGGCGATCTTGCGGATGATGAGGGCGTCGCCTTGGCCGCCGCCGCCGCACAGGGTGGCTCCGCCCAGGTCCACCC
>JBKPGU010000158.1:0-12277 GCA_046729535.1 Actinomycetota bacterium | reverse complement strand
TTCCGGTACAGCCGGTTCAGGTCCTCGACCCATCGCTGCAGGCCCTGGTGGAGTTCGTACTGCAGGAGGTCCCACTGGAGCTGCTCCTCATGGTTCCACTCCCGCCATTGGCCGAACTCGCCGCCCATGAACAGGAGCTTCTTCCCGGTCTGCCCGTACATCCACCCCAGGAGGACCCTCAGGTTGGCGAACCTCTGCCAGTCGTCGCCCGGCATCTTCCCCAGCAACGACCCCTTGCCGTGAACCACCTCGTCGTGGGACAGAGGGAGGACGAAGTTCTCGGTCCCCGCGTACAGCTGGCGGAACGTCAGGTTGTTGTGGTGGAACTTCCGGTAGATGGGGTCGAGCGACATGAATTGCAGGGTGTCGTGCATCCACCCCATGTCCCATTTCATGCCGAACCCCAGCCCGCCCACGTAGACGGGTCGCGAGACCATCGGCCATGCCGTGGACTCCTCGGCGATGGTCTGGGCGTCGGGATGCTCCCGGTACACCTCCTGGTTCAACCGTCGGAGGAACTCGATGGCCTCGAGGTTCTCCCGGCCGCCGAACTGGTTGGGGATCCATTCGCCTTCCTTCCGGGAGTAGTCGAGATAGAGCATCGAGGCCACGGCGTCCACCCGAAGGCCGTCCGCGTGGTAGGTCGAGAGCCAATGCATGGCGCTCGACAGCAGGAAGCTCCGGACCTCGTTACGCTCGTAATTGAAGATCAGGCTGTTCCAGTCGGGGTGGAACCCCTTGCGCGGGTCGGCGTGCTCGTAGAGATGCGTGCCGTCGAAGGAAGCCAGGGCGTGGTCGTCGTTCGGGAAATGCGACGGCACCCAGTCGAGGATCACGCCCACGCCCTGTTGATGGAGGTGATCCACCAGGAACATGAAATCCTGCGGCGTGCCGTACCTGCTGGTGGGGGCGAAATACCCGGTGGTCTGGTAGCCCCACGAGCCATAGAAAGGGTGTTCCATCACCGGCAGGAGCTCCACGTGCGTGAAGCCCATCCGGTTCGCGTACTCGGCAAGTCGGGGGGCGAGCTCCAGGTAGGAGAGGGGTTCGTTCCCCTCGCCTCGCATCCAGGAGCCGAGGTGAACCTCGTAGACGGCCATCGGGGCGTCCAGGCCGTTCTTGCCGGCCCGCTCGGCCATCCATTCGCGGTCGCCCCACTCGTAGCCGAGATCCCACACTACGGAGGCGGTGCTCGGCGAGATCTCGCAGAAGAAGGCAAACGGATCCGTCTTGTCGCCCCGGGACCCCTTGACCCGGGAGAGGATGTGGTACTTGTACAACGCACCCTTGCCCACCCCCGGGATGAACCCCTCCCAGATCCCAGACCGCTGCGTGGGCCGGAGTGGGTTCGACCGCGGATCCCATCCGTTGAAGTCGGCAACGACCGACACGACCTCCGCGCTGGGTGCCCACACGGCGAAGTTCGTGCCCTCGACGCCCTCGATCGTCAGCGGGTGCGCGCCGAGCTTTTCGAACAGGTGTGAGTGCGTCCCTTCGTTGAACAGATAGAGATCCTCCTCGGTGAGCAGGCTGACCGAGGGCGGCGGGGGGGCCGTCCTCGTTCCTCGCCGGGAAGACCCCTCGGCCTCCCCGGCGTTGCCAGCCGGTCGCGCCGGGTCGGTCATGATCGTTCGCCTCGCTTCCTGAGCTGATCGATCCGGGAAAGGGTACTCGTCACCTCGGGCCGGCGACGAAACGACTCGAACGAGAAGCTGGCCCGGCGACGCCAGTTGGGGTACTGGTCGGTCGTGCCCGGGATGTTCTGGGGCCGCGTCTCGTGCCACAGATCCTCCAGGGCCAGCAGCATCATCTTCGCCGGCCCCCGAGCTAAGGAAGCCAGCATGGCCTGGAGCACCGCGTCCTCGTCGCGAACCCGCTCGCGTCCCAGTAGTCCCTCCGACACGAGGTGTTCGACAAGCCGATGCTCTTGTTTCTCCCGGTCGGCCTTCAGGGCGGCGACCTCCTCGGGGTCGACGATCCCGATCTGGGCCCACAGGTCCACGTCCAACGCTCGCCAGAACGCGGCGAAGGTGGCCATGTCGTGGGTGTTGAACGCGGCCACCGAGTGCTCCTGGGGAGGCCGAACCCCGGGCCGCTTCCTCAGCAGCTCGAACTGCATGACGTAGGTTCGCTGGATGCCGTGCCGGAGCAGGGCCCGGGTGACCGCCAGCGGCACGTTCCCCAGGTCTTCCCCCACCAGGACGGTGCCGGACCGCCGGGATTCCAGGCACAGGATGGCGTACAGCTCCTCCGGCCGGTACCGAACGTACAGACCTTCGGTCGCGCTCATTCCTCTGGGTATCACGAACAGCCGGTGCAGCCCGGCCGCATGGTCGATTCGGAGCAGTCCGGCGTGCCGGAGCATGTGACGGATCACCGCGATGGGGTATCGGTAGCCCTGCTGGCGGATGCCTTCGGGTGAAAGGGGCTGGAACCCCCAGTCCTGTCCCTTCCTGAAGAACAGATCGGGCGGTGCGCCGGCGGCCACCCCGGACAGGAACGCGTCCCGGTCGCGCCACGCGTCGTACCCGGCCGGGTTCACGCCGAGCGGAAGATCGAAGTACAGCGCCGCCCCGGAGCTCCGAGCCCGTTGCGCCGTGCGGGCGAGTTGCTCCTCGGCCAGCCACTGGACGTAGGCGTGGTACCGGGCCGCCTCGACGTTCCCTCCGTCCCTCGGAAGGCTGCCGTCCCGCTCACGGGCGGGCCACTGCCCCCACCACGTCTCGTGTCGCTCGCAGGCGGCGCGGAAGGAGGCGTAGTCCAGGAGCCGCGGGTTGGCCCGGGCGAACGCGTCGAACGCTTGCCGTCGCGGTCCCCGCTCCGCCCAGTGGGTCCTGGCCAGCGTCTCGAGCGCCCGGCGTTTGGCCGCCATCACGGCGCGGTAGTCGACAAGATCCGGTGACCCCAGCCGCGCGGCCTCCCTTCGATAGCCGGGAGAGGCCAGCAACTCACGGGTCTCCCTCGATCGTTCGAACTCCGGCGCGGCCTGGGGGTCGATCCACAGCTCGTTCCAGAACAGCCGGGACGCCGGCGAATAGGGGCTGGCCTCGTACAGCGGGCCGTCGAGGAACGCGGCCAACATGGGCAGCACCGCCACCATGCTGGCCCCCTTCGAGGCGATCCATTCGGTGAGCGACCGGAGATCGGTGAGGTCGCCGATCCCCAGGCTGCGCCTGGTCCGCAGCGCGTGGAGCGGAAGGAACACGCCCCACCGGCGTTCAGGCGGCGGGGAGTTGGCTCGCGAAGGCGCGGAGATGACGAGGGACATGGTCTCCTCGCCTCCCGCTCCCAGGGTCAGCCGGTG
The DNA here is from genome assembly GCA_046729535.1 of Actinomycetota bacterium. Taxonomy (GTDB): domain Bacteria; phylum Actinomycetota; class UBA4738; order UBA4738; family UBA4738; genus JBKPGU01. Next base: position 8,973 of record JBKPGU010000158.1, on the reverse strand, counting down.
GTACCCGAAGGGAAGTTGGGGCGCCCTTACCGCGGGCAGCACCGCTTCCGCGAACGACCGACCCTCCAGGTCGACTGCGGCCGTCTGCCGCAGGCCCGACTCGGCTCGGAGTTCGAACCGGTGGCCGGCGTCGGTGTCGATCCAGAGCCGGGCCCGATCCCCGATGCTCTTCGGAAGTCGTAGCCGAACCTCGGGCATCCTTCCGTCCCACGCGACGGTGACCGGTTCCAGCCGGCGCCGCCACAGCTCCAGCCGCCGGTCTCGCAACGCGTCGGGGGCATCCCGGAGCTCCTGCACCGGCGCCCCCAGGGACCGAAGCACCGCCAGCACGGTCGACTGTGGGGCCCGGTGCCGTCGCTCCTTGCGATCGGTATAGGAGAGCTGGATGTCGTAGAGACCCGCCAGCTCACGGAGCAAGGCCGCCTGAGCCGGCTTCAGCGATCGCCCTCCACCAGATGGAGGATGCCCTGGATCGGGATCCTGACCCAGTCCGGACGGTTGTTGATCTCGTACCGAAGCTCGTAGATCGCTTTCTCCAGCAGCAGCGCGTCCAGGAGGACCTCGATCTCCGGCATGCTCGACGGCAGGATGCGTGCCCACACCGCGCCCTCGAGGTACGAGTGCAGGAACTGGGCGGCGACCCACGTGTACCAGAACAGGACCCACGGCTCCAGGAACGAGGGGTTCTCCGAGCGCGTGGGTGCCCCGGTCTTGATGCGAAGCGCGGTGTAGGCAGCGTAGTGAAAGGACCGGATCATCCCCGCCACGTCGCGGAGCGGCGACCGCTTGATCCGTCGCTCGGAGAGCGGCCGGGCGGGTTCGCCCTCGAAGTCGATGATCACGAAGTCCCGGCCCGTGTAGAGCACCTGTCCCAGGTGGAAGTCCCCATGCGTCCTGATCCGGACGGCCTCGATGCGCCGATCCACGACCTGTCGGAACCGTGACAGGATCACGTCCTCCAGGTCGATGATCTGCACCGACTGTGGGATCTCCTGGCTTCGGTTGCGGAGCAGCCGGAACACCTGGGAGTTCAGGGAACGCATGGACTGATACATGCTTCGCTGGTAGAGGTCGGTGAAGGGTTCGGGGGCGAAGTCTGGGTCGTCCGGTGACGAGGCCAGGGCGGCGTGGAGCTCCGCCGTCCGCCGCCCGAGCAGACGCGCCGCTTCCAGATACGGGCCGATCATCTCCTGGGCCGGCGGTGGGACCTCCGTGTCGGCCAGCGCCGCCAGCGATACCCCTCGGGGGAGCGGCGGCTCGTTCTCCTCCGGCTTCAGGGTCTGCACGTCGTCCAGGTAGTTCCGGAGCGAATCCAGGGTGAACTGCCAGGCGTCACCCTCGTTCGGCACGAAGCCCTGCAGGATGCCGATGGTGGCCGGCTTCCCTCCGCCACGGTCGTACTCCAGGGACCCGGCGGTGGGCGGCACGTGGTCGAACTTGGCCTGCTCGGTGAGGAACGTGCCGATCTCCAGGTCGGGGTTCTGTCCCTCCTCCATCTGCCGGAAGAGCTTCAGGATCAAGCGATCGCCGTACACGATGGACGTGTTCGTCTGGTCGGCCGAGAGGATCCAGGGGTCCAGCGACGAGCCGGCCGGCCCCCTGATGTCACGGAACGAGGGGCTCGGCGACGCGGTCAGTCCGCCCGCGAGGCCCCGCAGGGTGCGCCGCCGCCCGACGGCCTGCAGGAGTCCCATGGCGAATCCCCGGTCGGCGATGGCGTCGAACAGATAGCCCTCGCCGTCCGGCGTTCGAAGCCGGGCGACCTGCGTGGAGCGGGGCGGCTCGGCGGACGAGCCGGCCCGGGGGAACATCGCGGCGAGGGGGAGCACGTAGGTCTCCGGGTCGCCCTCCGTGTACTCCAGGTGCACCAGCGCGAGGTAACTCCCCCGGGAGTCGTGCCCCTCGGCTTCCGCCTCCGATCCGTCGGTTGGGGGTCCCTCGGAGGAGGGCCGGGACACGGCCGGTCCCGGGATCTGGATGGCCTCGACGACTTCCGCCGTCTTGATGCGCCGCCCCTTCGACCTGAACCACCGCCGGGCCTGCAGGTACTGCGGCAGGACCTCCTCGAGCCCGGCCCGGCCTCGTTCGGTGAACAGGGTCTCCCACGCCGGGAGCTCGATGACTGGGAGCTCGGCCCCGCCGGGCTCACCCGGGACGGCCGCCTGGGGTTGCTCCAGGGAGAACCACTGGAACCCGTAGGGGCCGAGCGTGAGCAGGTAGGGAAGGTCCCCGATCTTCGGGAAATCGGTCCCCCCGTACAGCTCGACGGGCGTGGTGCCGCGGAAGGACGAAAGGTCCAGCTCGACGTACTGCGAGAACCGGGACAGGTTCGCCACCACCAGGATGGTCTCGTCCTCGTATCTCCGAAGGAAGGCCAGCACCTTCCGGTTCTCCGGGTAGAGGAACTCCAGCGAACCCCGGCCGAACGCGCGGTAGCGCTTGCGCAAGGCGATCATCCTCTTCATCCACCACAGCAGCGAGTGCTGGTTGTTCTGTTGCGCCTCGACGTTCAGCGCCTCGTAGTGGTACTCGGGGTCGATGATCACCGGCAGGTACAGCCGCTGCGGGTTGGTCTTGGAGAACCCGGCGTTCCGGTCGGGCGACCATTGCATCGGCGTCCGGACGCCGTTGCGGTCCCCCAGGTAGAAATTGTCGCCCATGCCGATCTCGTCGCCGTAGTAGATGACCGGGGTGCCCGGCAAAGTGAACAGCAGCCCGTTCATCATCTCGATCAGCCGGCGGTTGTTGCCGAGCAGCGGCGCCAGGCGCCGCCGGATCCCCAGGTTGATCCGGGCCTGGGGGTCCTCCGCGTACACGCGGTACATGTAGTCGCGCTCCTCGTCGGTGACCATCTCCAGCGTCAGCTCGTCGTGGTTGCGCAGGAAGATCGCCCACTGCGCGGACTCCGGGATCTGCGGGGTCTGGGTCAGGATGTCCACCACCGGGAACCGGTCCTCCATCCTGATCGACATGAACATCCGGGGCATCAGGGGGAAGTGGAACGCCATGTGGCTCCGGTTGCCGTCGCCGAAGTAGGCCGCGGCGTCCTCGGGCCACTGGTTCGCCTCCGACAGCAGAACCCGGTCCTCGAACCGCTCGTCCACGTGGGCCCGGAGCCCCTCGAGGAAGGCATAGGTCTCGGGCAAGTTCTCGCAGCTGGTCCCCTCCCGTTCGAAGAGATAGGGGACAGCGTCCAGACGGAGTCCATCGACCCCCATCTCCAGCCAGAAGTCGACGACCTCGAACATGGCCCGGCGGACGGCGGGATTGTCGTAGTTCAGGTCCGGCTGATGGGAGTAGAACCGGTGCCAGTAGTAGGCCTCGGCCACGGGGTCCCACGCCCGGTTCGAAGACTCGAAGTCCTTGAAGATGATGCGGGCGTCCCGGTACTTGTCGGGCGTGTCGCTCCACACGTAGAAGTCGCGCCATGCCGTCCCCGGCGCCGAACGCCGGGCCCGCTGGAACCAGGTGTGCTGGTCCGAGGTGTGGTTCAGGACCAGCTCGGTGATCACCCGCAGGCCCCGCCGGCGAGCCTCCCGAAGGAGCGTCCTGAAGTCGCGGATGTTCCCGTAGCTGGGATGGATGCTCTTGTAGGAGGAGATGTCGTATCCGTCGTCCTTCAGCGGCGACGGATAGAAGGGAAGGAGCCAGATGGCGGTGACGCCGAGGTCGGCGATGTAATCCAGCCGTTGGAGGAGCCCACGGTAGTCACCGATGCCGTCCGCGTTGCTGTCTTGGTACGCGCGGACGTGCAGCTCGTAGATGACGGCGTCCTTGTACCAGAACGACGATGGGGACCCCGCTCGTGCCGGCGCGCGATCGGCCATCACATGAAGTATTCGAAGTCGTGTTCGCGCCGGACCCGGGATCGGATGGCGAAGATATGCGCCGGTACCACATGAGGGTTCAGCTCGACGAAGTTGTGGCCGCCGTTCCAAACGAACCTGGCCTCGGTGAGCAGGTCGTGGACCTGGTACTGCTCCCCGGCCTTCAGGCCCAGGACGTCCAGGTCCAGCTCGGTCCACCCCGCCTGGCGGTGGTGCGGGTCGAGGTTCACCACGACCAACACGGCGTTCGCGCCGTCGTCCGAGGATTTGCTGTACGCGATCATCCGGTCGTTGTCGATCTCGTGGAAGCGCAGCGTGTGGTCGAGGTGGAGGGCGGGGTTGTCACGGCGGATCCCGTTTACCCGTCCGATGAACTCCGCCAGGCTGTCCGACCGCTTCAGGTCCCACCGGCGGATCTCGTATTTCTCCGAGTCCAGGTACTCCTCCGAACCTTCCTGGATCGGTTGGTGCTCCTGGAGCTCGAACGCCGGTCCGTAGATCCCATAGCTGGCCCCGAGAGTGGCTGCCAGTACCAACCGGGCCATGAAGGCCGGGCTGCCGCCCGTCTGGAGGTGCTCGGTCAGGATGTCGGGAGTGTTGGGCCACAGGTTCGGCCGGAAGAAGTCCCGGACGGGAGGCCGGGTCAGCTCCGTGAAGTACTCTGTCAGCTCTCGCTTCGTATTGCGCCACGCGAAGTACGTGTAGGACTGGTTGAAGCCGGCCTTCGCCACCCGGTACATGACCTTCGGCCGGGTGAAGGCCTCGGCCAAGAAGAGCACGCCCGGGTGTTCGCTCCTGATCTCCTCGATCAGCCACTCCCAGAAGGCGAAGGGCTTGGTGTGTGGGTTGTCCACACGGAAGATCAGCACCCCGTGGCCGATCCAGAAGTCGATGACGCTCTTCAGCTCCTCCCACAGCTCCGCCCAGTTCTCGGTTTCGAAGTTCAAGGGGTAGATGTCCTGGTACTTCTTGGGCGGGTTCTCCGCGTACTGGATCGTGCCGTCGGGACGGAGCCGGAACCACTCCGGGTGCTCGCGGACGTACGGATGGTCCGGGGAGCACTGGTAGGCCAGGTCGAGGGCGACTTCCAGCCCCTGATCTCGGGCCCGTTCGACCAGCCGGTCGAAGTCCGAGAGCGTGCCGAGCCTCGGGTCCACGGCCTTGTGCCCGCCCTCCTCGCTCCCGATCGCCCACGGGCTCCCCGGGTCTTCGGAGCCGGCGCCGACGGTGTTGTTCTTCCCCTTCCGGTGCGTGTGCCCGATGGGATGGATGGGCGGGAGGTACAGGACGTCGAACCCCAGCCCGGCCACGTACGGCAGGCGCTTCTCCACGTCGGCGAAGGTGGCGTGCCGATCCGGCTCGGTGGATGTGGACCGCGGGAAGACCTCGTACCACGTGCTGTACCGAGCCGGCTCCCGGTCGACCAGCACCCGGAGCTCGCGGGCGTACGCCGACTGGAAGCGCCGGTCAGGATAGTCGTCCATCAGGTCCGCGAGCTCGGGGTCGAGGGCCGCGACCACTGCCGCATCGCCGGGCGAGAGCAGCTCCCGCGCGTACGACCGGAGCCGGCGGGCAGGCTCGCCGGTGGCCTGACGCGCAGCCCTGGTGACGAGATCCGCACCCACCAGGAGATCGACCGAAACGTCCTGTTCGGCCTTCACCTTCTTCGCCAGCCCGTCGGTCCAGGACGCGAAGAGGTCGAGCCATCCCCGGATGCCGTACCGGTAGGATCCGAGCTCTCCGACCACGAAGGAGCCCCGCCACCGGTCGTTGCCCAGCGGCTGCATGCGGACCTCGTCCCAGGTTCGATCCTCGTTCCGCCGGAACCGAAGCGCCGCCGCGACCGCGTCATGCCCGTCGGTGAAGACGTCGGCCTCGACCACGACCCGTTCTCCGACCGTGCGCTTCGCTGGAAAGCGCCCGCAGTCGATCTCGGGGATCACGTTTTCGATCGCCACGCGTCTTCGCCCTTCTTTGACCTTCATGGATCCCATCTCCTGGGTGAGGCCGGGCTTTGGAGGCGCCACTCCACGATAGGACACAAAAGGGCCGCTCCGCGTCACATCCGCACAGAAAGCGCAGGTGCCGCCGTGTGTGGGCCCGGCAGTAGAGTCGGATGAACGACGGGTGAAGGTGAGGAGTTCGTGCGATTCCAGATGGCGCCCCGGCCGGGGCATCCGGACTTCCTGGACCTCCCCTGGCATCTGCCGCTGAGCGAGTGGAAGTCGGAACGGCTGGTCGAGATCCGCCGAGGGATCGCCCGGCACGTGGTTCGCTTCGTCGATTACGAGGGCTTGCTGTTCGCATTGAAGGAGATGCCAGACCGGCCGGCAGTCCGGGAGTATCGGATGCTCCGCCACCTCGGCGAGATGGCTCTCCCCGTGGTCGAGGTGGTGGGCCTGGTCACCGGGCGCTCCGAGGCCGAGGCGGCGTTCGACGGCTCGGTGCCTGCGGGCGACCTCGATGCCATCCTCATCACCCGACACCTGGACTTCTCCCTTCCCTACCGAACCCTGTTCACCGGCAGGGGGGTTCCCGACCTTCGGAACAACCTCCTGGACGCGTTGGTCCACCTCCTCGTCCAACTCCACGTGAACGGCTTCTTCTGGGGCGACTGTTCGCTGTCGAACACCCTCTTTCGCCGCGACGCCGGTGCCCTGCGTGCCTACCTGGTCGATGCCGAGACCGGTGAGGTGCATCCGGAACTGAGCGACGGCCAGCGCTCGCACGACGTCGAGGTCGCGAACGAGAACATCGCCGGCGAGCTCATGGACATCGAGGCCGGATACGGGCTTCCGCCCGGACTGGACCCGATCGAGACGGCCACCGAGATCTCCGATCGCTACGAGAAGCTGTGGTCGGAGGTCAACCGGGAGGAGAAGTTCAGCGTGAGCGACCGGTACCTGATCGAGGTCCGGGTCAGACGGCTGAACGAGCTGGGCTTCGACGTCGACGAGATGGAGCTGGTGCGGGAAGGCGAAGGCAGGCTTCGGCTCACCATCAAGCCGAAGGTCGTCGAGCGGGGGCATCACCGGAACCGCCTGTTGATCCTCACGGGCCTGGACGTGCAGGAGAACCAGGCCCGCCGGCTGCTGAACGACATCGACGGCTTCCGGGTCTTCCTCGAGGAGCATGAGAAGCGATCCCTCCCGGAGTCCGTAGTCGCGTTCCGGTGGTTGAACGAGGTGTTCCAGCCCACCATCGCCGCGATCCCTCCGGATCTCCACGAGAAGCTGGAGGACGCCGAGCTGTTCCACGAGATCCTCGAACACCGGTGGTTCCTCTCCGAGGCCGCCGGGAAGGACGTCGGGATGGAGGCGGCCGTGGAGTCCTACGTCGACAGCGTCCTTCGTCATGCGCCGAACGAGCGCGAGATGCTTCCGGTCGAAACCGGGGAGATGCCGGCCATCTCCCTTCCAGAGGAAGTGGCAGGTCAGGAGACGAGCGACCGGTAGAGCTCGGCGGTCCGCTCGGCCACCGCCCGCCAGGTGAACCGCTCGATCACCCGTTGTCTGCCGGCCTCGCCGAACCTTTGGGCCAGGTCTGGATCGCTGATCAGCGCGTTCACCCGCTCGGCGATGTCCCGGGCGAACTGCACCGGATCTCGAGGTGTCCCCGTTCGATGGAGCACCTCGAACGGCACCAGGAAACCGGTTCGCCCGTCCTCCACCACCTCTGGGATGCCACCCGTGTCGGTGGCCACCACGGCCGCCTCGCAAGCCATCGCTTCAAGGTTCACGATGCCGAGGGGCTCGTAGGTCGAGGGGCAGACCAGGACCGTGGCGTGGGTCATGAGTTGGATGAGCTCGTCGTGAGCGAGGGCCCGGTCGATCCACACGACGTCTCCACGATCGCCCTTGATCTGGGTCACCCGCTGTTCAACCTCTCGGGCCAGGTCGGGCGTGTCGGGCGCCGATGCGGCCAGCACGATCTGGGCCCGGGCGTCGATGTCCGGCACGGCGTCGAGCAGATGCGTGATCCCCTTCTGACGGGTGATCCTGCCGACGAACAAGACGATCGGACGCCCGGCAGCGATCCCGTAACGGTCCAGGGCGTCGGTCCGCCCGTCGGGCTCGAAAGCGGCGGGGTCGAGCCCGTTGTGGATGACCTCGATGCGCGACGCCTGCACCTGCGGATACGTCTGTTCGATGTCCGCCCGCATGGCTTCGGACACCGCGATGACCGCGTCCGCGCCCTCCATGGCGGTCTGCTCGAGGAAGCGAGACACGTCGTATCCGCCCGGCCCGAGCTGCTCGGCCTTCCAGGGTCGCATCGGCTCGAGGCTGTGAGCCGTGAGGACGTGGGGGACCCCGTAGAGAAGCTTCGTGAGATGCCCGGCGAGGTTGGTGTACCAAGTGTGGCTGTGCACCACGTCGATCGCCTCGAGGCTTGAGGCCATGGCGAGATCCACCGACATCACCCCGAGCACGGCCGCTGTCGACGAACCGTCATCCCCACCCAGGTCCGCCGACGGACCGAACTCCCTGACCGTCGGCCGGCCCTTATGGCGACGTCGTTCGGAGCCCGAGGCGAACCGACGGACTTCCACTTCCAGGCCGGGGAGGCCCGTCAGCTCCTTCGCCAGATGCTCCACGTGGACACCCGCCCCGCCGTAGACGTCGGGCGGGTATTCCCTGGTCAGCAGCGCCACTCGCACAGGGATCGGTCCTCCATGCAACCGCACGTCCGAGTTCAAGCCGAATATTGGACCGTGGACGATCAACGGACCACCGCGCAACGAGCCGTTGCGAACGGCGACCCGGAGGGGCATGCTCGTGATGTGCACGCGGACGCACCGGGCTCGCCGGAAGAGCGGCGCACCGGACGGCACCGTTCCTTCCGGCATCGGATGGCCGTCGGGGCGGCCGCCCTCGCGCTCGGCCTCGGGGTTGCCGCGCTCACCTTTTCCTTGTACCTCCCGGGGATCGCCGCCAGGGTCCCGATCGCGCCCACGAAGGTCTGGGTCGCGTCACCGAAGGTCGCTCGCGATCGGGAAACTCCAAGGTGGGTGGGTCAGGGGGTGGAGGGGCGGATCGTGTTCTCCAGCTTTCGAGGCGGCCGGTACCACCTTCACCTGATCGATCCCGACGGCACCGATGAGATCGCCCTCACGTCCGGAAGAGGCGAGGAGTTCACCCCTGCATGG
>JBKPGU010000157.1:0-4035 GCA_046729535.1 Actinomycetota bacterium | reverse complement strand
GTCTGAGGCCTTCCCCTCCGGCTATGACCTAGGTCATAGCGCTGGGGTTCGATACGACCTAGCCTGATCGGCGCTGACCTCCGGGCGGGAGGGTCCATGGTCCCCGTCCGCATCTGGCTCGCCGTGATGTTGTCGCTGGTCTGCCTTCCCCCAGACAGGGCTCGCGCCGCCGTGCAGCCTGGCTCGTATGCCTGGCCGGTTCGAGGGTCCGTCATCCGGCCCTTCGAGGAGCCCTCGTCACCCTACGGGTCGGGGCATCGGGGCGTCGACATCGCTGCAGCGTTCGGGACGGAAATGGTCGCGGCCCAGGACGGGGTGGTCTCGTTCGCCGGGTGGGTGGCGGGGGCGCTGTTCATCTCCATCGACCACGCCGACGGGGTTCGGACCACGTATTCGTGGCTGTCCGCCGTAGCGGTGAAGAAGGGGGAGGTCGTCGGACGAGGTCAGATGATCGGTTGGACGGGGCACGGCCACCCAGAGGTCCCGACTCCCCACCTTCACTTCGGGGCCAGGATCGGGGAGACCTACGTCGATCCCATGACGCTCCTCGAACCCGGCGACGTGGTGGGGTTGATCCATCTGGCCCCGCTCCAGGATGGTTCTCTCCCAGCCTCTACCTCCAGCGCGAACCATGCGGCCTGAGGTCCGGCGCAGCTCCGTCCAGGCCCGCGGGCCTCCACCGGGTCGTCCGCCCCATAGAATGGCCCGGCCTTGGACATGGCGGGAACGCCCCGGGCCGCTTTCACCCGAAGCCCTCCGGTGAAGTCTCGGTGGGTGCGCGCTGCCATGGCCGTGCTCGGGTCGTCGCGCGGGGCCATCGCCGGGCTCGCTCTGTTCGGCTTGGCCGTCGCCGGGGTCGGCCTGGGCCTGGTCGGGGTCACCGGCGCCGTCGCCCTTGCTCAGGTGGGCCCATCGTGGCCCTCCTTCCAAGGTGGCCCGGCCCATCTCGGCTCGGCTCCCGGCCTCCGGCCGGGGTTCCGTACCCAATGGCGGGTGGCTCCCGAGGGAGACGCTCGGCTCTCAGCCCCCGCCGTCGGGCTGGGACTTGCCGTGTCGGTTGGTGCGGGCCGCCTCGTCGGGTTCGACCCGACGCGGGGATCCATCCTTTGGACCCTAGCGCGGGCCCGGGGACCTCTCGTGCCCCCTGCTCTCGAACCCTCTGCCGGCGAAAACGGCATCGTGCTGTACGTTGAAGGGGCCGATCGGAGGACCAGCGCGCTGGTCGCCATCGACGCCTCCACCCGCGAGCGCCTGTGGCGGGTTGCCCTGGGCGGCGTCTCCCGCTCCGCCCCCGCTGTCTCCGAAGGCCGTGTCTTCCTGGGTGCGCGCGACGACGCGGTGTACGCGGTCGACCTGGACTCTGGGCGAGTGGCGTGGAAGGCGAAGGCCCAGGGACGGATCGACCCGGCGGTTGCTGTGGCGGACGGGCGGGTGTTCGTCGTGAGCGAGAGCCCGTCATCCGGGCGCGCGGCGCTGGACGCCTACCTTGCCGACACCGGCAAACTCGCCTGGTCCTTCTCGCCCTCGCAGCTCCCGGCCGGCGCGACCTCCCCGACGGTGGCCCAAGGAGCGGTGTACGTCGGGTTCGGGGACGGCACGGTTCGAGCCATCGAGGCGGCGTCGGGGGAAGAGCGATGGCACACGCCGGTCCGAGCCGACTTCAGCCCCCTCTCCTCGCCCGCGTACGATGCCGGGCGGGTGTACGTGGTGGACCGCAGCGGCGGCCTCTATGCGTTCGACGCCGGGACCGGGAAGCGTGCATGGGACTTCCAGTTCGAGGGGACCGGGGACTGGGCCGCGCCGATCGTGTCCGGGTCGTTCGTCCACGTCGGACTGGACGATGGAACGCTGGCAACGGTGGATGTCGGCACCGGCCACCTTAGGTGGAAGGCTTCGTTCGGGCTCGGCCCCTTGGGTCCTCTGGCGGCTGCAGGCGACTTGCTCTTGATGCCATCGATCGGGACGCGGGGAGGCGTAACCGCGCTCGTCCACGACCCCGCGGCTCGGCTCGTCGACCTCGATTCGCCCACCGAATTGAAGCTCGGGCTCGCGCTCGTGAACTACGCGATCGGGGCCGCCGCCATCCTGGTCGTGATCATCGGCGGGTCCCGGCTTCTGGCCCGGCGGCGCGATCCGCGGCTCGGCCTGGAAGCGCCACCGCCGGGATGGTCGCCGCGGGGGGACGCGTCGGGGGACGGTGCGGGATGACGATCTCGGCGTGGTCCTGGGCGGGTACCCGTTGGGAGATGCCATGAGCAAGAAGAAGAGGAAGAGGCGCCGGCACCAGCCCCCGGAGGCGCTCCGCTCCGACGGGGAGGCGTCCGGATCGTCTCCCGCAGCCGATGACGAAGGCTTCGACGACGCGAGTCCGAACGCTGAGGGAGAGTGGATCGAGGAATCGGAGGAGGAAGGGGTACCAGGCAACGATGACACGGCGAGCCGCCGGGCCGGTCCGCTCCGGGCCGAAGGGAGCACCGCCCGCCGGTCTGGGGGAGAGGTCCGCAGGAGACCCGCTTCCAGACGCCCGGCCAGACCGACCCGTCCTGCCGCGCGCGGTCGACCGGAGGACCCCCAGCCCCCCATTCTGGCCCCGCTGGCTCGAAGCCTGATCGTGGTCGGGACCTCGCCGCTGATCCTCGGGACGGCCTTCCTCAGCGTCCTGGTGATCTGGCTCATCTACACCAGCACCGGGATCATCGCGATCGCTTCGCCGGCCGCCATGGGACTCATCCAGTCCCTGCCTCCCGTTCACAGCCTGCTCGACGTGCTGTTCCTGTTCGCCGCCCTGCGCGTCTTTTCCTGGCCGCTGGCCATCGCGCTCGGCGCGGTTCTGTTCCTGGCCCGGGCGGCATTCCTCTCCCTGCTCCTCGCGCTGATCGTCGGCGCCCTCGACCGCCGGGTCCGGCACGCCACGTGGGGGGACGAATTGAGGGCCGCCGGCCGTCGGGCGTACTCGGTGTTCCAGTTCGTTTTCGCCCTCGAGGTGGGGATGGTCGTCGCCGTTTACGCGCTGTCGTCCATCCTGGGGACCTTCCTGGGACCCCTGGGGGTTCGATTGGCGGTCGCCTTCGAGATGTATCTGTTGGTCCTCGCCCCGGTGGTCGCCACGACAGAGCGGCTGGGCGCTGCGGCATCGGTGCGACTCAGCACCCGGGCGGCACGCCTGCGCGGCCCTCAACACACGGCGACGGCCTTTCTGTACGCTTTCATCGCGCTGTACGTGATGCTCGACCTGCGCGTGAGCCGGGCCACGCCGGCGACGCCCTCCATCGCGGTATGGGCGTACGTACTCTTCGCCACGTTCCTCCAGATTTCATTGCTGATGGCCCTGACCTATCGGTGGCTGCTGGTTCGAGACGTGGTGGGGGCCGACGAGGAACGAGATCGGTCCACGCGCTCCCAACGGGCGCGAGCGCGATGAGGGAAATCTCCTCCTGCTAGACTCGAATTCGCCGGGCCGTCAGGTCCGGCAAATCCACACGACCGGGGACTCACCCCGAGGTCCCGCATGCGGGCCGGGGTGGGGGAGAACCGGTCGGAGGCCATAACCGGAAGGAGGCACGACCATGCCCGTCGCAACCCGACGGGAGCTCCTCGAGGCCGGTGTCCACTTCGGCCATCAGACCAGACGATGGAATCCGAAGATGCGCCGGTTCATCTTCGGGGAACGCTCCGGCATCTACATCGTCGATCTCGAGAAGACCCTCGACGGCCTGAGTCGCGCCTACGAGTTCCTCATGGACGTGGGCAGGCGCGGAGGCAGCGTGCTGTTCGTGGGCACGAAGAAGCAAGCCCAGGAGACGGTCGAGGAGCAGGCCGGACGGGTGAACATGCCGTTCGTCAACACCCGGTGGCTGGGCGGCATGCTCACGAACTTCCAGACCATTCACGGCCGCTTGCGCCGGCTGAAGGAGCTCCGCGAGATGGAACGCTCGGGCGCCTTCGACTTCCTTCCGAAGAAGGAAGTCCTCAAGCTCCGGCACGAGAAGGGGAAGCTCGAGCGCAACCTGGCCGGCATCCAGGACATGGAGCGCC
>JBKPGU010000156.1:0-8144 GCA_046729535.1 Actinomycetota bacterium | reverse complement strand
TGGCGAGGCCTCGTACCGCCGGGTCGCCGTCGCCGGTCGCTTCGACCCGTCTCGGCAGATCCTGATCCAGTTCCGGTCCTACAGCGGCGATCCGGGGGACTATCTGCTGACGCCCCTCGTGACCGCGGGGGGCGCCGCGATCCTGGTCAATCGGGGAGGGATCCCGTTGTCCAACACGCCCGTCCAGGAGACCCGGGGCCTCGATCCACCGGCCGGCGACGTTCGCGTGACCGGGATCCTGTTCCCCTCGGAGAAGCAAGGGGCAACGCCGACCGATGCCGGCAACGGTGTCGTGGAAGCGACCCGGATCGACCTCGGTACGTTGCAGCGAACCATCGGTGTACCGCTCTATCCCACCTACCTCCAGCTCACCGCCCAGGAACCACCCCAGACCGGCGACTACCCGATCGTGCTTCCCCTGCCGCATCTCGACAATGGCCCGCACCTCTCGTACGCCATCCAGTGGTTCAGCTTCACCGTCATTGGCCTGATCGGCTGGCCCCTGCTCATCCGCCGATCGCGTCGCGAGCGCGAGGGCCAACACCAGGGCCGGCGCGACCCGGCTCCGTCGGAGACGACGGCTACCTGAGGAAGAACGGCGGATTTCTCATGAGATGGTCGGCCACGATGGCGATGACGTAGCCGAACACCAGGCCGAGTCCCGCCGCGACATGTAGCTGGATGTTCTTCGCCATCGCCGGCATCAGCGCATACGGGCTGTCGTAGGAATCACGGAGGGCCCCGTATACGGGAATGGCCAGGGGCAGCGCGGCCAGCGCGATCACGGTCGGCCGTGGCAGGAGGCCGGAGATTGCTCCGCCCAGGATAAGTCCCCCGGCGGCAGCGACGGCCGCGACGTACACGGCGATCACCGCGTCCTTCGAGAGCCGAACCGGCAGCGTCCGCTTCCCTGCCTTGGCGTCACCGGGACGGTCGGGCACTTCGTTCACGTACAGGACCAGCGCGATGAGGATGGCCACCGGGAGCGACGCGTACACCGCCTCCCCCGAGTACGTCTGCGCCTGCACGTAGTACGCCCCGAGAGCCATCACCGGGCCGAACCCGAGGCCGACGGCGATCTCCCCCACGCCCCGATTCACGAGGCGGAGGGGTGGAGCGGTGTATTCCACGCTGATAAGAAGGCCGATTAGCCCAAGGATGAGCAGGGGCCAGAAGGCCCGGGTGATGGCCAGATAGAGACCGATCCCCGCTCCCACCGCGTAGAAGCCGGCCGACATGAGCGCCATCTGGCGCATGGTGAGCAGGCGGTACAGGATGACCCGCGACCCGCCGCTGAACTGGGTGGGGGTGACGTTGGCCTGGTCGGCCCCGCTCATGGTGTCGAACACGTCGTTCGCGGTGTTCAGCCCGAGGTGCACGCACGACGCCGCCACCAGCGTAAGAAGAGCCAGCCACCAGTGCCATTCGCCGTGCAGGGCGGCCACCGCGGTCCCCAGCGCGACGGGGACGAAGGTCGCCGAGAGGAACGGCAACCTGGTGGCCCTGAGGAACAGCCATCCGGGAGAAAGCCGCGGCCGGACCGGCTTCCCCGTCTCCTCCGAGAGCTTGTCCATGTACCGGTAGGCCTGTGGTATCCCGCGCTCCGAGTACTCGAAGAACGGCATCTCCTGTTCATCCCAGTGCTGAACGCGTTCGGGATGGAACACCAACCGGTCGCCGGCCTCGCGGGAGTCCACCCGGCGGAGCGTGCCCCACAGGCTGACGTAGCGCCGCTCGTCGTACCCCTGCCCCGGCTGCGGCCGGATGTGGCTGAACACCAGGTTGACCTCCCGGCCCAGGGGAGGGGTGACCGCTTCGCCGACGATGGGATCCAAGAGGACCACGCCGGGTTCCGCGAGGGCGCGGAAACCCGTGGCCACCGAGAGCGGATAGCCTTCGTCGTCGAGGAACGCCACCACGGCGTGGGTGTACCTGCCCTCGAGGGTCCCCAACAGTTCGGTTACGGGGCCGGCGTTGCTCACTGGGCCACCGCCGCGACCTCGAACACCTGAGGGGGACGATCTGTTCGCCCGTCCTCCCACAGGAATGCCCGCCGGGGAGTGATCTCGATGATCCCCCGCTCGAAGAACAGGGGAAGCGCGACCCGCTTGCCCAGGAAGAAGTCGATGGCCGGTTCCTTCACCCGCCAAAGCGGGAGGACCTTCCTCTCCCAGCCGGAATGGAGGTCGGCGTCGTCGACTACGGCGTTGCCCTGAATGGTTGCCCGGCGGAACCGTTCGACCTCCACCGCAGCAGGGTCGGTGATCGAGAGTGAGACCTTGGGGTTCGCCTTGACGTGCTCGAGCTTCCGCGAGAAGAGCACGGAGGAGGTGAGGTAGATGCGCTCGCCGTCGTACAGCGGGATCAAAGGGTGGGTGACCGGCCGCCCCCGCTCGTCGATGACGGTGAGTTCGCCGACCAGTGCAGATGCCAGCAGTTCCTCGACGGCCTCGGGCAAGACTCCCATGGGCGTGCTCCAAAAGGACGGGGAACGAAGGATAGCCGAAGGCGGCGTTCTTCCGCTCGGCCGGGTGCAGCTTTCAGAAGAGGATGGCTCGCGCGGCGAACTTTGTGAAGCGGCCCAGCGTTCGCTCGAAGAGATCGGCCAACCTAGTGCCAGCCGACCGAGACGATCGCGATCGGCTCGGAAAGGCCCTTGACGTTGACCTCTCGCGGCTCCGAAAGGGGGAACCGCGAATCGCCGGCGGTCTCCTTGCTGGCGAGGATCTCGCCGCCCTCCGCCAACGCAGAGATCCGCGACGCTTCGTGCACGCCCTTGCCGGTAAAGTTCCGCCCCACCTGGGTCGCGCTGGCGGCGTGGACGCCGATCCTGATCTGTGGGGCGAACCCGGCGTTCTTCCGGTGTTCGGCCAGATTCCTCTGGATGGCCACGGCGCACGCCAGGGCCTCCTCGGGGGAATCGAACCCGACGAAGAACCCGTCGCCGGTTGCGTTGATCTCCTCGCCCTTGTGCGCGGCGAACATTGACCTCAGCGTCTCGTCGTGCCACCTGAGCACGCCCTGCCACGCCTCATCTCCCAGTGCCTCCACCAGGTTCGTCGACTTCACGATGTCGGTGAACATGAACGTCTTCTGGACCCGGCGGGGAGCCACCTTGCCCCGAAGTTGCCACGGGAGGAGCTGCTCCACCTCCTCCAGCTCGATGGCCAGGGTGGGACACGAGAACGCCGCCTCCCGCAGCAGCTCTTCATCGATGCTCTCCTGGTCGATGACGTCGGCTTTGGCGAAGTCGCCCTCGTGCCAGTCGAACGCGGTCGGGGCGATTGTGATGCAGTTCCCTGCCCCGACGCAGCGGTGTCGGTCCACCCTGGCCCGCAGCATCGGCTAGATCGTCCGTTCCCGGAAGGCGAACGCGGTGGCCTCGGCCCGTGACGAGGCGCCGATCCTGGAGAACATCTCGGCCAGCCGGCGTCGAACGTGATCCTCGTCCACGCCCAGGTCCTCGGAAATCTCCTGGTTCGTCCGGCCCTGCGTGAGCAGCCGGAGCAAGGTCAGGTCCTCATCCCCCAGGGCCACGCCGGGCCGGTCCCCATGGGGGCGGTCCAGTGTCTGAAGCGGTCCCACGATCCTGGCCAGCTCGCCCCCGACCGGGCCGCGGAACCAGCGCGCCCGGACGTCCTCGTCGAACGTACGCATGGCGGCCATGGCCAGGAGGAGCCCGAGCTGGAATCGCACCATCTCCTGCTCGGGTTGGCTGGCCGCGGTCATGATCACCCGGCCCACGGCGATCAGCGCATCGACGGGGAGGTCTTCGTGCCGGGCCTCGATGAGGCCCACGATTGCCTCTCGAGCTAGGCTCACGGCCTGTTCCCCCTCGCCTCTGGCCAGCGTCACCTGGGCCAGGGCGGCGTCGGCCTCGATCCCCCAAGGAGGATGGCCCGGCAGGATCTCAATCAGAGCCTTGGCATCACGGGCCGAGCGCTCGGCCAGAGCCAGCAGGTCCTGGTCGTCTCGCTCCGCGCCGAACCGGGCGGCTTTCAGCGCCAGGAGGGCCAGCGACTGGCATCGGCCGGCCGGGCGGCCCTGTTCGGTAGCGAGCTGAACGGCCCGCTCCAGATGACGGCGCATCCTGTCCACGTCTCCAGCGGCCGCGCTGGCCACCCCCCGCCAGGTTTCGAGCTGCTGTGCCCGAAGCGGCGTCGGGCTTTCGGCGGCGGCGGTCGCCGCGCGGTCGAGCCAGGTCGAACCCGCCTCGATCGCTCCCAGGTCGAGGTGGGCCATGGCCGCTCCCCCCGCCGCCAGGAATTCCAGCGTGCGGTCTCCGACCAGCCGCGCATGGCGGTACGCGTCCTCCGCTCGGGACAGTGCCAGGTCCGGGATGACCTTCGCCCTGGCGAAGACGTGTGCCCCGTACAGCATCTGGCCCTCCGCCTGGGCCCGATCGCTCTCCTTGGTGAACGAGTCCATGCGCTGGGTGAGCCGGCGGATCTCCTCGATGTGGCGGGCCGCTCCGGATCCCAGATGGATATCGGGGCCCCAGCTCAGGTAGGCCATGGCGATGACCGAGGACATCGCTCCCCGGCGGTCCCCCAGGCGCTCGTAGATCTCGAGGGCTCGTTGGATCTGCAATTGCGATTTCTGGGGAAGATGGGCCACTGGAGTATTGGCGAGGAGCTCGCCGAGCTCCGTGCCTGTGGTGACCCGGCTCATGAACTCGAACATCCGGCCGGCTTCGAACTGTTCGACGAACCAGGCCCGCAGACGTCCGAGGTTCAGCACGCCCAGCTCGCGCAAGCTGGCCGCCAGGGTCGACTCGTCGCGGAGCTCTTCCGCCAGCTCCGCCGCTCGCTGGAAGGTCTCATCGGCGGCGTCGAGGTCGACCTCGCGGGGGGATGGCGTGTAGGTCTCACCGAGCGGTGCGTGCATCAGCGCCTGTCCTAGCTCGAGCGCGGCGGCCAGCTCCGCCTCCTTGTCCCCGATCGACTCCGCCTGGTGCAGGACGTTTCGAGCCAACTGGGCGGCGCCGTCGTCTTCCTCGGAGAGGCGCAGGGCCGCGGCGCGGCGAAGTTGGACTTCCAGGTTGAGGTGCGAATCGCCCAGCGCGTCGGCCAGGGCGGCGAGCTCGGCGAGCCCCTCGAGGCGGTCGCCCGGCCGACGGAGCATCTCGAGGGCGGCGTCGCGCGCCTGCAGGAGCGGGACGCGGTCCGGAGGGGTGGACGCCACCTGGAGCGCGAGGTCCACCACCCAGAGGACCTCCTCGGGGGCGTGGGCGGCGAGGGCGCTGTTGATTGCTTGAAGAGAGAACTTCACGCACAGCACCGTGTCGCCAGCGGCCTTCGCGTGGTGTGCCAACAGAGGGAGGCTCTCGGGCAGAGGATCCCCGGCCATGAGCAGCTCGACGATGGCCGCATGGATGGCGCGCCGGCGCGTGGGGGCCAGGCCGCTTGCGGCGAACTCCCGCACCTGCTCGTGAGCGAAGCTGAAGTCGGCGGCCGAACCCTCCGGATGCTCGACCAGCAGGCCCGCCATCACCGCGGGCGACAGCTCCTCCCCCAGCATCTCCGGATCGGGTTCGGTTTCCCTAACCCGGATCTGAACCTCGCGGAGGTCCTTCAGGCTGAAGTGTCGGCCCAAGACCGCGGCCTCGGCGAGGGTGGCCCTCGTCTCCTCCGGGAGGTGCGCGGCTCGGCGGGAGATCAGGGTCTTCACGGCCGAGGGGACCAGGCGGTCGGCATTCTTGGCCAGTGTCCACACGCCGTCGAACTCCTGGATCATCCCGGCCTCGCGATAGGCGTGGGCCACCTCTTCCACGATGAACGGGACGCCTTCCGCCTGCCGATGGATGGCCGCCGCGCTGGGAGGATCGACCTTCCCGGCCAGGACCTGTTTGAGGAATTCGGTCGTCTCCATCTGGGTGAATCGGTTGACCTTGATCCGACGAACCAGGCCGAGGCGCTCCATGTCGGCGATGAGGTTCACGGCCTCCGTGACGAACGCCAGCTCTTCCGGCCTTGTGGCAAGCATCAGGAAGATCGGCGACGTGGAGGCGGCACGAACGATGTAGCGGATAAGCCGCAGGCTGTCGTCGTCGGCCCATTGAACGTCGTCGATCAGCAAAGCCACAGGCTGTTCGGCGGCCAGGGCCCGGATGGCCACCGCGCCCAGGTCGAACGTCCGCAGCAGCTTCTGGTCGGCCGGCAGGCTGGCCAGGCTGGGATCGTCCTGTCCCGTGAGGGCGCCGAGCGAGCGGGCCAGGGGTTCGGCTGCTTGGGTTCCGGCTGCGGCGTCGGTGGCGTTCGGGGAGCCGAGGATGGAACGAGCCAAGAGAAACGGTCCTCGGATCTCCTCGTCGGCGGCCACCATCAAGGTGGCGAAGCCCTCGGCGCCGGCGATCTCGGCAGCGGAGAGCAACAGCCGCGTCTTGCCGATCCCCGGCTCGCCTTCCAGGGTCAAAGCAGCGAGCCTCCCCGCGCGGACGGCCCCGATCTCCTGCTGGATGGCGGACAGCTCAGCGGGCCTGCCCACCACCGCGCCCATGACCCGCCGGACCTGCAACGCCAGCGGCGAAAGCGGCTGCAGGACGGACGCAAGCGGTGTGTTCAGAGGGCCGTCTCGCTCGTCGGTGCGCGTTGCCACGTGTTCTCCTGCCCATGGGGGACCGGGCCGACCCCCCGAAGGCAGCCATGTTAACCGCTGGGGGTCACGGGTCCGACGGGGCTTGGGTTCGGAGCCCGAGCTAACAGCCGGTGCAGATGTTCGCGTAGAAGGAGTAGTTGCTCTCGACGAACGGGACCAGGTAGGTCAGGGGATAGCTGCCCGTGCACGTGCAGTACGCCGAGTGGTTGATGGCATTGGCCGTGACCAGGGGATCCGAGCAGGCCCGAAGGTTTGCCACGATCGGTCCGTAGTTGAAGGCGGGGTTCGTCGACTCCAGGGTGAGTACCGTCGCCGTGATGCCCTGGTCCAGCGAGATGTAATTCCTGACGGCCGAATTGAACAGGGTCGACCCCGGCATCACGTAACTGGTGGCCAGGGGGTTGAACCTTGCCATGGTGTACTCGGTAGCCTCCCAGGCGACGACGAGCACGAGGTTGTTCCGGCAGGTGGGGGCGCCCAGGCGCGGAAGGAACAGCGGGGCCCACTGTCCGAAGGGGATGGGCAAGCCGCCGTGCACCGCGGTGATTGCGGCCAGCAGCTCCTCCTTCTCCAGGACCTTCCTCAGCTTCTCCACCAGCGATGTTGCCTCGGCGCGCGCTCCGGCCAGGCTTCCCAGTGCCGCCTGCTGGTCGGCGAGTCGCTGCGCCAGCAACCTGCGTTCGGACTGGAGTTCGAGGAGAGCCGCCCCCTGGTTCGCCTGAAGGGTCGCCAGCGCCTGCTGCTTGCGTTCGAGCTCGGTGGCCGTTCGCTGGACCTCTTGGCTGAGGGTGGCGTCGGCCCGGGACATGCTGTTCGCGTATGCCAGGCGGTCCGTGAAGTCGGTGTACGAGGTGGCCCCGAGCACGATCTCGACGAAGCTCGCCGCTCCCCCCATGTAGGTGGCCGCAGCCCGGGCATCGAGCTGTGCGCGCAGCTCCTCATAGTGGCTCCGGGTGAGCCGGAGGTCGCCCCGGGTCCGGGCGATATCGCTCACCGTCCGCTGGTATCTAGTCGTGGCCACGGCGACTCGGCCGGTCAGGATGTTGAGCTGGACGTGCAACTCGCCCAGGCCCTTGCCCTCCTCGGCGATCCGAGCCGTCAGCGCGGACAGGCGAGCCTTGGCCGAGGCCAGGTCGGATTTCGTGTCGGCCCGGGCCACTGAGGACAGCTCCACTGGACCCAGTCCGACGATCACGGCCACGGCCACCAGCAACCCGCCCCCGCGTCGCGAGCGGCTCCCCTTCCCCCGGGTGGCCTTCACTGGGTGGTTGGTTACCCTTTGCGCGTTCGAAAGTCAACCGGAGCAAGGAGAGTGCCTTCCCGGCACCCGCCTAGATACACCCACCCGAGCAGGAGGAAGCCGCAACGCCGGACACCGTCGGGCTGACCGGGTGAGGTGAAACGCTCCTCGGGCCCCCGAGATTTGAGATAACTTCTCCCGCACGGACAACCTGTATCGGTCGTCTTCACAAAAGGGGACGAAGTGGGGACCATGGGGGAGGAGATGGCTCGTCGGCAGGATGCCCTCTCTTCGGTGCCGTTGTTCG
>JBKPGU010000155.1:0-3228 GCA_046729535.1 Actinomycetota bacterium | reverse complement strand
AACCGGAGGTTCTCGTGGGCAGCGGCCAGCTGTGTGCCGAGGTCGCGAAGGACCCGCTCAGCGTCGGCGCCCTCGCCGCGGATCTCCACAAGGACCTCGATCTCGTCCCGGATTCCTCCCTCCGTGTACAGATGGATCTGGAACTCGTCGATCTCCGGGAACTGCCGAACGATGGCCTCAACCGCCCGGGGGTACACGTTCGTCCCCCGGACCAGCTTCATGTCGTCAACCCGTCCCCTGATGCCGCCATCGTAGATGTCAAACGTCCGGCCGCAGGCGCAGTTCGAACCGGGGACCTTCACCACGAAGTCCCGGGTGCGGTAGCGCAGCACTGGGATGAAGCCCCGCCCGAACGAGGTCACCACGCGCTCCCCCATCTCGCCGTAGGGGACCGGCTCCACCGTGTCGGGATGGAGGACCTCCTCGACGTAGTTGTCCTCGATGATGTGAGTCCCACCGGGCTGCTCCTCGCATTCGAAGATCATGATCGTGCCCAGCTCGGTCATCCCGGCCGTGTCGCCCGCCTTCGCACCCCACTGCTCCTCGATGAGCTTCTTGGTGGCGGGGATCGAGCCGGCCGGCTCGCCGGAGAGGATCAACCGCTGCACCGGACCCTTCGCGAGGTCGATGCCGAGCGTCTTCGCCTCCTGGGCCATGCGCAGAGCGTACGTAGGGGTCGAACAGACCACCGTCGCGGCCATGTCGTGCAGCTGCTTGACCCGCTGGTCGGTGGTCATCGCCCCGCCCGGCAGCGTCAGGCACCCCATCTTCTCGCACGCGTAGTGCAGCCCCCAGAACCCGATGAAGGTGGAATAGCCGAACGCCACGAAGACGGTGTCGGTGGGCCGGACGCCGAACCCCCACAGGCCGTAGCACCACATCTCCGCGATCCACTCCCAATCCTTCGCGCCGTCCAGCACGCGGATCGGCGTGGCGCCGGTCGTTCCTGATGTCGTGTGGTACCGGATGGCCATGTCCTTGTCGGTGGCAAGGATCGGGCCGAACGGAGGGTCGTCCAGCTGGCCCTGCATCCACTCCTCGCGCGTCATCAGGGGGATCCTGCTCAGGTCGGCCAGGGACTTGATCGTGTCGCCGGTGACCCCGGCGTCGCGGAGCCGCTTCGACTGCCAGGGCACCTGGGCATCCGTCCACTCCACCAGGTTCATGAGTTTCCGGACCTGGAGCGCCTCGATCTGCTCGCGAGGCATGGTCTCGTGGCGCGGGTTCCAGTACGGAGAGTCGGCCATGCGCACCCCCTTGAAGTACTGGGCAGCATCGTAATCACTGCGGCCACCGCGTGAGCGGCCAGCGACGCCGGGGGGAGCCGTCGGGGACGCTGCGAGCGATGCGGTGGACGCCGTCCAGGACTTCTTCGGCTTCTGTCGCTGGCAGTACACGGCGTAGCCACGTGCCCGCCGAGCGTGGTATACGCACGCCCGTGGCCTTCTCCCTGAACACGGACCAGCTCCGGCTGATCGAGGAAGCCCGGCGCGTGGCCCGGGACCAGCTCGTCCCACTGGTCGAGGCCGGCGCGCCCGGCCGCGTCAACCGCCCGCTGCTTCGGGCCCTGGGAGACAGCGGTCTCCTCCGGCGGCTGTTTCCGGCCCGGGCCGGCGGAACCGCCGACCGGGACGTCTCGGCCCTCGAGCTCTGCCTGCTGCGCGAAGCCCTGGCCCAGGAGTCGACGGAGGCGGAGACGGCGCTCGCCATGCAAGGGCTGGGCGGTTCGACCATCCTTCACTCGGGGTCCGACGACCTGGTCCAGCGGTGGGTGCCCCCCATCGCCCGAGGCGAGGCCGTGGCCGCCTTCGCCATCACAGAGCCGAACGCCGGCACCGACGCGGCAGCGCTCGAGCTGCAGGCTGAGCCGGACGGAGACGGGTTTCGGCTGACCGGCGAGAAGACGTGGATATCGAACGCGCCCGATGCGGACGTCTACGCCATCTTCGCTCGCACCACTGAAGGCGCCCGATCGAAGGGCGTGACGGCCTTCGTCCTCCCCGGCGGCGCCCCCGGTCTCACCGGCGAGGCCATCGAGCTGATCGGTCCTCATCCCATCGGCCGGCTCCGCCTGGATGGCGTCCACCTTCCCGCATCCGACGTCCTCGGCGAGGTGGACGGGGGGTTCCAGGTGGCCATGGAAGCCCTCGACCTGTTCCGGCCCAGCGTCGGCGCGTTCGCCGTTGGGATGGCCCAGTCGGCGCTCGACGTAGCCGTGGAACACGCCGGGGCCCGCCGAGCCTTCGGGAAGCCCCTCCGAGAGTTCCAAGCCATCTCGCAGACGCTCGCCGAGATGGCCACGCGAACGGAGGCGGCACGGCTATTGGTCTACGCAGCGGCGGCGGCCTACGACAGCGCCGCCCCGGCCGTGACCCGGACGTCGGCCATGGCCAAGCTCTTCGCCACGGAGACGGCTCAATGGGTGGTGGATGCCGCGATCCAGATCCACGGCGCCGCCGCCCTCGAGCGCGGCCATCTGCTCGAGCATCTCTACCGTGAGGTGCGAGCGCCCCGGATCTACGAGGGCACCAGCCAGATCCAACGGGAGATCATCGCCCGCGAGCTGTATCGGTAGCCCCGTCGGGTACGACCGCGACGCACATCAGCTCGACCTTCGCCTGGGGGTCGAACAAGCCGGTGACTTCGAACAGACCGATGGCGGGAAAGTGGCGTCCGAAGTGGCGCCGGTACGCTGCCCCGATCTCCTCGAGCGAATCGCGATAGGTGGCCGCGTCGGTGACGAAGATCTGCATCCACGTGAGGTGCTCGGGTCGGGCGTCCGCGGCCCGCAGCGCCTCCACCACATTGGCGGCGGCCTGGTCGAACTGCTCGACCAGGTCCGAGCCGGCCAGCGTCCCCTCGCCCCGATGCCCTGCCTGGCCGGCGACGAACAGCGTCCGCCCGGGGGCCGCCACCATCACGTGGGAGAACCCCATTGGTCGGGGGAGGGTCTCCGGATTGATCGGCAGGTGTGGCGTGTCGGTCTCGCCGTCCCGGTTCACCGGCCGGTCCACTTCGGGTCGCGGCCCTCGGTGAAGGCTCGGTAGAACTCCGCGTGGTCCTCGGTCCCCATGAGGAGCGCCTGGGTCGAGGCCTCCAGCTCGAGCGCGCTCGCCAGGTCCATGTCCAACTCCCGGGCCAGCAACAACTTCGTGCCGGCAAGGGCCAGGGTCGGCCCGTCGGCCAGGCGGCGGGCGAGCTCGCCGGCAGCGGCCGCCAGGCTTTCGT
>JBKPGU010000154.1:0-9705 GCA_046729535.1 Actinomycetota bacterium | reverse complement strand
ACTCCGAGATCGACGGCGTGGTGGTCAAGGTGGACTCCATCGCCCAACAGGAGGAGCTCGGGGCGACAAGCCACGCCCCCCGGTGGGCCATCGCCTACAAGTTCCCGCCGGAGGAGCGCACGACGCCGCTGAAGGACATCGACGTCCACACCGGGCGGACCGGCATCGTCACCCCCTTCGCAATCCTCGAGCCGGTCTACGTGGGCGGCGTCACCGTCGGCACGGCCACCCTCCACAACGAGGACGAGGTGAAACGGAAGGACGTCCGGGTGAAGGACACCGTGATCGTTCGCCGGGCCGGCGACGTGATCCCCGAGGTGGTCGGGCCCGTGCTGTCGAAGCGCCCCAAGAACGCCCGCCGGTGGAAGTTCCCCACGAGATGCACCTCGTGCGGAACGCCGCTGGTCCGGAAGGAGGGCGAGGCTTACTGGCGCTGTCCGAACAAGCGCGGATGCCCCTCCCAGAACATCGAGTGGCTGTTCCACTTCGCCTCGCGAGGGGCGTTGGATATCGAACATCTCGGCTACAAGACGGGCATGACGCTGCTCGATCTGGGGTGGGTGAAGGACCCCGCCGACATCTACTCGCTCACGTCCGAGCAGCTGGCCCAGCTTCCCGGGTTCAAGGAGAAGTCCATCGACAACCTCCTGACGGCCATCGAGTCCTCGAAGGATCGGCCCATCTGGCGGTTGCTGGTGGCGCTGAACATCCCCCACGTGGGCGGACACGTCGCGCAGGTCCTCGCGCGTGCGTTCCCCTCCATCGAGCTCCTGAAAGCGGCAAGCGTGGAGGAGCTCAACGCGGTCGAGGAGATCGGGCCGGAGATCGCGCGCAGCGTCCACGGGTGGTTCCACGACAGGGACAACGTGCGGCTGCTGGACCGGCTGTCGAAGACGGGCGTACGGATGGAGGACGAGCCGCAGGCGCCTCCGCCCGAGGGGCCGCTCACCGGCACGACGATCGTCATCACCGGGGGGCTCGAGGCCATGTCCCGAACGGAGGCTGAGAAGGCCGCGGAGGAGGCGGGGGCCAAGGTCGCCTCCAGCGTGTCGAAGAAGACCAACTTCGTCGTCGTCGGCGAGAACCCGGGGTCGAAGTACGACAAGGCCGTGCAGCTCGGCGTGGAGACCGTCGACGAGCAGGAGTTCCTGAACCGGGTGAAGGGCTGAGCTGCCCTCAGGCCCCCGCCAGCCGTTCGACAACCTCGAGGTAGAGGTCCCGGCACCGTGCCGGGTCGAGGACGGACGAGGCGTAGTGCCGGGCCGCGTTCCCCATGCGCGATCGGAGACCGGGGTCTTTGGCAAGCCGGAGCAGATGCGCGGTCAGGCCCTCCTCCTGGTCTCCGTCGACCTCCACCTTCAGCGTGACGTCGTCCGGGATCTCGGCGAACGAGCCCACGTTGCTGGAGATCACCGGCTTCCCTTCGTTCAGGGCTCGGGAGATCGTCCCCGATGACTCTCCGGCCGTGGGGAACCGAAGGCTCACCACGACGTCGATGGCCCGCAGGGCCGTGAAGTACCGCGCGGCGTCCACGAACCCGGTTGTCCTCACGCTCTCCTCAAGCCCATGTGCCCGGATCAGCCGTGACACCAGCCCGCCCGTGAAGTCGCCGCCCACGATCAGGAGGAAGGCGTTCGGATGCGCCTCGTGCAGTCTGGCGAACGCCTTCAGGACGGCTCGGGGCTGTTTCGAGAACGTCATGAACCCGAGGTGGCCGACCACGAACGCGTCGCCGAGGAGGCGGAGCCGCCGGCGCGCCTCCTCCCGGTCGATGCCGGCCAGCCGGGAGGGAGGACCCGTGGCGTGGTGGGGGATGACGGTGGCCGGGACGTCCGGGGCGCTTCGGGCCAGACGTTCCCGGGAGTCCTCGCTGTGGACCACGATCGCCTTCGCGGCGCGCGCTGCGGCCCCGTTCAGCGGAAACAGGAACTTCTCGTATTCGCTGGCCACCCGCCGACGACGGAGCCGGGTCAGCTCCTCGCCCAGCTCGCCGTACTCCTCGGCCAGGAGAGCCCGATAGGCGGGGAAGTCGCCGGTCGTCTCGATGGTCATATGGGACAGCATGTGGTGGAGGACCACGTCGTGGAACACGTGCACGGCTGGATGGGAGACGGCGAGGGGGTAGACGAACTCGTTGTCCACGCCGTTCCCCAGGTGGTAGAAGACCGCGTCGTACCGGCGGAACCGCCGCCGGAACTCATCGGGGCGGACCACCGGGATGCCGCGAGGGGCGCGCGTTCGGCGGAGCCTGCCCGGCCTCGGGCACACCAGCTCGATGGAGGCTCGCTCGGCGAGCAGGGGAGCGAGGTCGGTCGAGTAGTCGGCGATGCCGGACGGCATCGGGGGAAGCGGCGAGACCCACGCGATGCGCACGGGTCTACTGGTCGGCGTCGGCCGCGGGGGACGTCCGAGCCACGTCCATGGCGGCCTCGGCCGGCGAGCCCTCCGGCGGCCACGCCGTCCCCACGAGCGTCTCGATCTGCTTCTTCAGCGACTGGACCTCGGCGGCCAGGCTGCGGAGCTCCTTGCCGTGCCGGGTCGACACCCCTTCGATCTTCCTGTCGAGCTCCTGGAGGACCAGATCGGTTCGAGCCAGGACGTCCTTCAGCACCTGCTCCTGGAACCCTTCCCGGCGGGCGATGACCCTGCCTTCGATGTCCTCGAGGTCCATCCGAACCTGGCGGTCGTACACCTCGTAGCCCAGGGCCTGCATGTACCTGCGGGTGGCTCGCCGCCGTCGGTACCAGTGGACGAAACGGGCGGGAAGAACCCTCTTGGCGAAGCCGGTCAGTCGCTGCACGAGGAAAGCGTAACGCAGGGGTGATGCGGGGCTGCCCTCCTCGGTTCGACAACGGCGGTGGCCGCCCATCCGGAGGGTGGTTGGTAAGGTTTGCCTCGATGAAGACGCTCCCTCGGCGCGGAGCACCGAGGCCCGCCCCGGTCGGTGCCGGGCCGGAATCGCCGGGGTCGATGACCGTCCTGTGGACCGTCGCCGTCCTGGGCGTCGGGTTCATCGGCCTGTCGATCATGGGCTTCTACCTGTGGCTGTATCCGCGTCGTGGCTTGAGCGTTCCCTTTGGCTGGGACACCGCGCGTTACGTCTGGCGGACGTCGCTGGTTCGCGAGCTGGGGTTCGCCAGGCTGAACGTGGACCCGGCCCGGCCCGGCTTCCCCGCCCTGGTGGGATCCCTGGCTTCGGTCCTGGGGACGTCTCCTCTGCGGTTGGCCGCGGAGGCGCCGGCGGTCGGGGCTGCGGCAACAGGTCTGGCGGCCGCTGCCTTCGTGGGCGTCGCCTTCCGGAGACCTCCTTGGCAGATGGCGGTGATCGCGTTCGGCACGGGGACGTCGTTCTTCGTGGTGCGACTGGCGGGGCCGCAGGCATACCAGGACAACATGCTGGCTTCTGGCGTTCTCATGGCGGCGGCGGTGGCCATCGTGCTCGCCGTCGAGCATCGCGGCGCGGTGCTGGCCGCGATCGTGCTGCTGGGCGCGGGCGGCGTCGCGCACTGGGCGTTCTTCCTGGTGATCGCCACCGTGGTCGTCTTGATGGGGGCGGCCTATCTGCGATCGTCGGTCCGGGACTGGCGGCGGGGGAACGCCGGGTTGCTGGACACCCCAACCGGTCGGCTGGGGCAGGTGCTCGGAGGCGGGGCCATCCTCGCAGGAGCCTGGATCTTCGGCGTCCTCGGGGCCAGCCTCCGGGAGCCCATCCAGAGCCGGCGAGAGTTCGCGGCGAAGTTCTCGAGGTCGCTGCCCGTGTTCCGGCTGCCGGTGACGGTTCCGGCCGCGGCGATCGGGGTCGCGTCGGTTCTTCCCGATGCGGTCGGAGACGATCAGCCGGCGCGTCGGATCCGCGTGGGGCTGACGTTCGTCCTGGGCTGGTGCGCGGTGGTGCTCGTGGGCATCCTGGCGAACGTCGCGCTGGACCTGCGGTCCCCGGCCCACCGGTTCCTCTCGTTCGCCATCGTGGTGCCGGTCCTGGGGCTCCTGGGACTGTTGTGGGTGGGCGGGGCGGTGGCGATGTACGTGCCATGGCGGCGGGCGGCTCCGGCGCTGGGGGCGCTGATCGTGGTGGCCGGCCTGTTCTGGGCGACCTCCGAGGCGACCTCGATGTGGACCGCCAACCATCCCTGGTTCTCGCCGGCCAAGGTGCAGGCGGCGGCCATGGCCGATGCGTACCTTGGGGCTGCCGAGGTCGAGGAGGCCCATCCCGTGGTGTTCGTCAACCGGCTCAACGACCCCAGCCCCGCGGCCCTCAACTACCACGTCCTCCGGATCGGGCTGTCCCCCGAACGGATCAACCATGCGTACGTCTACCTCGGGACTCCCGACGCCTACCTGGCTCGCACCGCCACCGAGAGTCCCGATCGGCCGACCAGATCGGCGTTGTCGGAGCGGTATCTGGCCCGCATCCCGTTCGGCCAGGAACCGGTGGCGCTCATGCTCCAGGGCTTCAATCCGCAGGAGTACCAGCGGTGGACCCGTCTCCACCCCGACCGGGTCGTCGCGCCGGGCTTGGCCGTGGTCGAAGGCCCCACGCGGGTGTGGACGCCGCCCCCGCCCATCGCGGTGCCGCCCTACACGTATCTCGGCATCGGAGGGCTCGGTCTCGGGGCGCTGCTCACGATCTCCCTGGTCGGCTTTGGATGGAGCCTCGTCTTCTTCGGCCGATGGGTCCGCCCGGTCGAGGTCGTGGCCCTCGCCCCGGCCGTGGGCATCGCCGTCCTGATCTTGGGGGGCGTCCTGCTCGACAGGATCGGCCTTCGACTGTCGGGAGCGACCGGGGTCCTGGTCCTCCTGCTCGTTGCGGCGTCCGGGTGGGCGATCGTCGCGGCGACCCGTCACTCGACCCGCCCGCCGGCGGCCCAGGACCGAGAACTCAGCGCGTAGGACGCGGACCCGCGGCTGGTCAGGACCGGGGCGGCGCCGGCCGTACCGAGCTCGTCAGGGCCTCGACGGCGTCGGCGTAGCGGGCACCCAGCCCCTGTTCGACCGCTTCCGCAGGAACGCCGATGGCGGCGAGAGCCGACGCCCACCTGGCAAGGGCCTGACTGATCCCACCGTGAGATCGCGTGAGGACGTGTTCGATCACGGTCCCGATGCTGCCTACGCCCACGAAGATCGGCGTTCGGCAGCCCAGCGTCTCCAGGGGCGTCCTGGCGGCGTCGCTCCCCACGATCACGGCGACGCCACGACGGGCGATGCGAAGACAGAGGGCAGCGTCGCCGGCATCGTCCGCAGGGACGTGTGCCGCGACGGCCCGGGCCGCTTCCCGAACGGCGCCCCTCGCCTCGGGCGGGTCCACGCTTGCCAGGGCATCAAGCACGCGGTCGACGCGGCCATCGGTGAGGACGACCAGCCCCGGTGCGGCCACGGCCGATCGGTAGGCGGCCAGGGAGTCCTCGCGGTTGGGGACCTCGTAGACGACGAGGTCGAACGGGTCCGGCACATCTCGAGCCGAAGACGATCCTGCCCGAACGCTGAACACGTCGTGGTGACCGGCCCTGGCGGCCGCCTCGAGGCTCGGACTGAGGGGCGAACCCTCGGGGTCGGCGGTGAGGAGGGCCAGCCGGGCCATCAGGCGAGGAGCCGTTCGACGATCCCGGACCACGGCGGAACTGTTGCCAGCAGCTCTTCGTGGCCGGCGCCGCCCAACCGCTCGGCCAGACCCGGTTCCGATCGCAGCCGGTCGAGCGCCTCCGCCACCGAACCGGGGTCGGGTTCCACCACCAGGCCCGTCTCTCCGTCGCGGACGAACTCCAACGGCCCGCCGCTGTCCGTGGCCGTGATCACGGGCCGGCGGGCGGCGAAGCCTTCCAGGGTCACGTACCCGTAGTCCTCGTCGAACGGGATGTAGCACACGCCCAGCGCCCCTCGGTACAGCTGGACCAACCGGTCGTTCGGGATGTTCGAAAGGAATTCGACCCGGTCTTCCACGCCCGCAGCGCCCGCACGTCGACGCAGCCCGGCCTCGTCGGGTCCGCTCCCCACCAGGACGACCCGAACGTCGGTTCGCGTCCTCGCCAATGCGTCGATCAGTAAGGCCTGCCGCTTCCGCTGCTCGAACCGGCTGGGGAGGAGCACGGATTCTCCATACCCGGCCGGTTCGCCGGTGAGGAGCCATCCGGCGAGCGTCGACCGGTGGTAAAGGACGTCCGCCTCCAGGCCGAGCGAGCGCTGCAGGCGGCTCCGGACGTTGCTCGACGTGGTGAACAGGCGCTTCGCCTCGCCGAGGGCCAGGGCGTCGGCCTGCCAGATCATTCGACGGATCTCCTCACCCCGTTCGTCCCGGGCCAGCTCGCCGAACTGCGGATGCTCCCAAAGCTCGTAGGCCGGCTGGTACTGCTGCATCAGCCACACGACCTTGTGCTGGTGTGGAACGAGGTACGAAGGGAACTTCAGGGCAACCACGGCGTCGATGGCTCGTCCGCTGATCTCGGACAGATCCAGGCTCCGCCACATCGCCATCTGGTGCACCAGCTCCCCGGGCGGGTACCACTTGTAGGGGAGGGTCACCGCCTCGGCGTCGTGGCCCGCCAGCCGGAGGGCGTCGGTCAGCGCGTGGACATGCGCTTCGGCCCCGCCGGTGGAGAACGGCACCTGGGGGTGGCAGACCGCGATCCTCACGAGGGATCGGTCTCGCTGGGTTCGGGGTCGGAACCGGATCTCGCGGACTCCGCGGCGCCGGAGATGCCTTCCAGGCGTTCGCGGAGCTGAGCCACTTCGGCCTCCGCCTCCTCCACCCGCTCCGCCAAGGAGGCACCGTACGCGGCCAGCTCCGCGATCAGCGCGTCGTACCTCCGCACGACCGGACCCAGCGCTCGGAACATGGCTCGCTTCAGCGGACGCTTCAACCCCGAAGGACCCGCCCCGGCGTCGGCGGCGCTGCCCAGGCCTCGGCGAGCCCGCTGCTCCAGGGCTCGCCAGCCCGCGGTCAGGTTGGCCGTGCTCTTCGGTACCGGGCCTGATGCCAAAGGGTCCCGGGCTCGGTCCACCTCGCGGGCGAGCTCCCGGCGGGCCCAACCCCGCGTACGGTCCCCGGGCGCGTTCGATCCTGGCTCGGTCACTGCGGGAGACGCTCGCGAGCCAGGCGGAGCCCGCCCAGGACCCATCCCGCCGCTCCGGCCAGGGGCGCCGCCAGGGGACCGCCGGCGCCTCCGAGACGGAGGCCCGCCACGTCGAGCACGGTTCCGACCACGATGACGGCGGCGATGCCTGCGGACAGCGAGAGGGCCAGGGACTCGAACGGGCGAAGCGAACGGGGGAAGGCGGCCAGGACCCAGCCCCAGCCGACCAGGGCCAGGATGGCCAGCCCGGCGACGCCGAAGATCAGCAGCTCGCGCTTGCCGGTGGGCGCCCCGGAAGGTTCGGCCTGGGGGAGCGGCGAGGCGGGGCGAGGGCCCTTCAGGACGATCACGCCGGGGGCGACCACCAGATCGGGATGGGTGCCGGCCTCGTCCTCGAAGCCTCGGTGGTACGAGGCAAGCATCACGGCCACCGGGTCCCGCGGAAGGACCCTGCTGACCGCTCCCCAGTACTGCTTCGAGACGGCGTTGAAGCCGCGGGTGTCGCCGGCGACCAGTGTCGGGCGTCCCGTCAGGAACTCCGAGGGCTCACCCACATAGAAGTAGGCGTGCTCGACGCGGTCGGGATCCAGCACGGTTCGCAGGATGTACGCCGACAGCGGGATGGCCGAGGCCGGATCCCGCCCACGGTCGGTGATGACGAACACCACCGGGCGCGAGGCCGGGACGCCGGCACGGTCGAGGTAGTCCTCCGCGGTCGCCGCGTCCCGAACCTTCCCCAGCGTGACGGGTTCGACACCGCGACGTTTGGCGATGTCCAGGTTCATGTTGTCGTAGCCGATGGCCCCCAGCCCGGCGACCCCGACAAGGAGGACCGCAGCCGCGCCGAGCCTTGCGGCTCCGGCCCCCAGGCCCCGAGCCGTCCCAACCAGACCGGCCAGGGCCAGGATCGCCAGCGCGCCGAGGAGGGGCATCGGGATCAGGAAGGCGAGGAACCGGTGGACGGGGAGGGGTCGCCCCATCCAGAAGGCCACGAGGCCGGCAAATGTCGCCGCGCCCCACGCCAGACAGACCGTCAGCAGGAACCGTGCCCCCTCCGCGCCACCGTCGCGACGCGCGTCGGGGCGGTCGGAACCGTCCCCGACCGAACCGTCCCGACGGGGGGGCTCGCCCGGCGGCTCATCGTCTCCGGGAAGCGACGGGACGCGGCGGCCGCGCGTCCGGAGCGCCAGTACCAGGAGTCCGGCCAGCGCCAGCGGCACCGTCAGCGGGAACCGATAGAGATGAACGTCGGCCGACAGCTTCGCCGCGAAGACCTGGTGTGAGAACCAAGGTGTGTTGCCGCGCGTTCCGAGGATCCCGTAGATCATCACCAATGGCAGGATCGCGCTCGCGACCAGGACCAATCCGATCCGGGCCGCCTCCGTCCGGAAGAACGCCGCCCCCTCGCGACGCCATCGTCGCCACGAGCGGGGCACGAACGCGGCGCCGGTCAACCCGAGGATCGCCACGTTGAAGGCGTAGAACCCCGGGTGGGCCAAGGCCACCACCCCCAACAGGACCGCCGCCGGGAGGAGCCCCCGTCCGCCATGGACGAAGGCGTACAACGGGACGAGCGCACCCAGGAAGAGAGCGGTCGTCACGATGTTGTCGACGTACGCCTCGGGCACGAGCAGCCGAACCATCGCGGTGCACGTCCCCACGATCAACGCCACCACGGTGAAGGTCACGACCCCGCGACGAAGCGTGGACGTGACGAGCGCTCCCGCGGCGAGCGCGCCGGCAGCGATGGCCGCGATGGGCATCACCGCGGCGAACTTGAACGTCGAGACGCCGAGAAGTCGGGAGAGGGAAAGCACCGTGACCGGGAACGCCACCCGGCTGGTGAGCGGCCTCGAGGGTGGGGGCAATATCACGTGCGATGCCTGACGGATCCCTCGGGAGGCGACCAGCGCGGTCTGATCCAGGTAGCGGGCCACGTCGTATCCCACCGGCATCTGCAGGTTGCCCGCCCGATAGAGGTTCAGGAAGAACCCAGCCACCAAGCCGGCCACCAGTGCCACCACCAGCAGCGGTGCCAGCCGGTGCCAGGTCCAGCGCGGCCCCTCGCCCGCCTGGTCTTGGTCGAACGGCGCGTCGCGGAGGCCCCGGCCCGACGGAGGCGCTGCAGGCTTGATCCTCATGCGCGGGTGTCCTCTCAGGCTGCGGTTCGACATCGTGGGGGCGCGGACAAGAGTACCCCGCACCGTTTGCGGCGAGCAGCATGGGCCAAGGCGAGACGTGGCGTTTCGATGTGAGGTGCCACGGGCCGGGCCGTTGGGCTGAACAGCACGGCTTGCTTGTTAGACTCGGCGCAGAGCCGATCGCCGGCCGATTCGGGACGAAAGGATCGACCCTGGCCGTAATCCCCGACGTCGCCGTCCGCACCTCCGAGCCACCCCGATTGCACCCCATCGCACGACTCCGGGAGCTGTCGTCTGCTCGGGAGATCTTGGCCAACATCATCCGCAAGGAGGTCAAGGTCAAGTACAAGTCGTCGGTCCTCGGGGTGGCGTGGTCGATGCTCAACCCCGTGCTTTACCTGGCGGTTTTCTCGTTGGTGTTCGCCGTCGTGCTGAGAAACGACGTGCCTCACTTCCCTGTGTACCTGCTGTCCGGGCTCATCGCCTGGAACCTGTTC